>MGPH01000029.1 GCA_001797365.1 Deltaproteobacteria bacterium GWA2_45_12 | reverse complement strand
ATGCCTCCTTATATCAAAAACCGGGGCTGTTGCCGATCATGAATTACTAAAAATGTTTCCCCGACAGGCTCCTTGCACCCAGATCTTCCCCTTTTACAACCATTCGTCATCATACCCTTGGTCTTCATACCGGACAAACCGTGCGTAGACCCGCCTTGGCTCATAATTTACGAGCCGAGGTAGCAGATCTTGCGGTATCAAGAAATAATGCAGGGCATGATCACAGCGTAGGTTCCACGAACCTACCTCGATAGCACCGCTTCCGCCTTAAAAATTGGTCCTGTTCGCAGAGCCGAGGCCATTGCTGAAAGGGTGCATGCCAATACCCATTCTCAAAATTTTGCTGCAGCACGCCGGGCAACAAAGTTCTACGGATTATCTCACGGTATTGTTCTAGATTTTTTTGGGGCCGATCCCCAAACCCACACCGCCATTTATTCAGGAAGTGGAGCCACAGGCGCCATCAATCATGCGGCCAATACCCTTTTAAATGAGCAAGTTTTGGGAAGAAAACCGGCTCGTCCCGTGGTTATTTCGCCATTGATACACGTAATGGCTGCTTCTGCGCCCAACCTTATTTGGCTAGCTTGCTTGATATTCCCGAACATCTCATAGAAACATTTGCTGATCGTCCCGACCAAAGTCACAAAGGTGCACCGGGGCTCGTGCGTGTCAGCATTGGGCTTTATACCGACCAAGCCGATATCGACTATCTGATTGCTGCACTGAAATGGATTTCTGAAAATAGAAACACCCTAAGAGGGGAATATCAAGAAGATGAAATGGGAAATGTTTCCCGGGTGGATGGCTGGGAAGCTCAAATAGAATCCGAAAATCCATTTGAAATAAATATTTAAAAAATTCCTACCACCCATCAGAATAGTTGCGATTAAATGATGGAACAATATCACGAGTAAGGGCAATTCATGAATTGCCCTTACCTGTTCTGGCAATCATTTCATTGAGCATCTCCTCCAAACTCATTTGTTTCCAGTTAGCTTCCTGACGCAGACGCTCAACCAAGGCTTTATCCAGATTCAAAACAATTTCTTCGGTTTGAGCATCTCCCAAAACACCTTCGGAAA
The DNA here is from genome assembly GCA_001797365.1 of Deltaproteobacteria bacterium GWA2_45_12. Taxonomy (NCBI): domain Bacteria; class Deltaproteobacteria; species Deltaproteobacteria bacterium GWA2_45_12. Next base: position 24,921 of record MGPH01000029.1, on the reverse strand, counting down.
AAGAATCAATCATGCCCGCACCGACCGTGGCATTGCTGACGCGATCAATTAAAATAAAAGCCCCTGCCAAGCGATTATGGCGATAGCCATCAACCATCAAAGGACGGTTAACAGAAATGACGACACGGCCGATATCATTCAGATTCATCCCTTCGGCTTTCACACCACAGAAAGTGTTTACATCAACAATTTCTTCAATTTTATCCACCTGGCCAGTGACCATTCGGGAGGTGTGTTTAATCCAATAAGGGCACCCTACCTCCAACGGCTTTTCGTGCATCCAAACCAGGGTGGCCTTTAATTGATGTGCGGGTTTTAAATCGTGCTTTGCATGAACCAAGACATCCCCGCGACTGATATCCACTTCATCTTTTAAGGTAATGGTTACTGCCAGGGGGGCATTGGCTTCTTTAAGCTCACCATCATAGGTGACAATGCTTTTTACCTTGTTTTTTTTGCCCGAAGGAAGAATGAGCACCTCATCCCCTTTTTTGACACTTCCGGAAATGATCGTTCCCGCATAACCACGAAAATCAAGGTTGGGGCGAAGAACATACTGAATAGGAAAAGCAAAGGCGTGCTTGGACTGATCGCGGTCAATTTTAATGGTTTCCAAAGCTTTTAAAATGGGCCCCCCCTTAAACCATGGGGTTTTAGGGCTTGCATGGACAATATTATCCCCTTTAAGGGCACTGACGGGAAAATAGAGAATGTCCCTGAAATGAAGGGATGAAACAAACTTGCCGAAATCTTTTTTTATTTTTTCAAAAATTTTTTGGTCGTAATTCACCAAATCCATTTTGTTGATGCAAACAAACAAATATTTGATCCCCAAAAGCGAAGCTATAGTGGCATGCCGCCGTGATTGGATCTGCCCCCCTAAACGCGCATCAATGAGAATAAGCGCCACATCGGCTGTCGAAGCCCCGGTGGCCATGTTACGCGTGTACTGAATATGCCCCGGCGTATCAGCCAAAATGAATTTTCTTTTTTCGGTGGCAAAATAACGATAGGCGACGTCAATGGTAATGCCCTGCTCGCGTTCGGCCTTCAAGCCATCGAGCAAAAAAGCATAGTCAATTTCTCCCTCACCCGTCGTCCCATGGGCTTTTTTTACAGAAGCCACCTGGTCATCATAGACGGCCCCGGTATCATAAAGCAGGCGGCCAATAAGCGTGGATTTGCCATCATCAACAGAACCCACAGTGACAAAACGCAGAAGCTCCTTGTGGTAGTGTTTGTCTAAAAACTTGGCGATGTCTTTTTTGATGAGGTCTTGTTCTTGCATTTAATCACTCCGACGGGTCGGACTCGTCAGACATGTCAGATTAAAAATAGCCCTCGCGTTTCTTTACTTCCATCGAGGCATCTTCATCGGTATCAATTAAACGCCCTTGCCGCTCTGAATCGCGAGTTAAGAGCATTTCTTGGATAATTTCCTTCACTGTTTTTGCCGTGGATGGAACAGCGCCACTTAAAGGATAACAACCCAAGGTTCGAAAACGGACCATCTCCATTTGGGGTTTTTCATCCGGTTTTAAGGGCATGCGATCATCGTCCACCATGATTTTGACCCCGTCTCTTTCTACAATGGGCCGTTTCTTGGCAAAATAAAGGGGAACTAAGGGAATATTTTCCAAATCAACATACTGCCACACATCAAGTTCCGTCCAATTAGATAAAGGAAATACGCGGATACTTTCCCCCTTGTTTATTTTACCGTTATACAAATTCCACAGCTCGGGACGCTGGTTTTTGGGATCCCACTGATGGGCCGTATCACGAAAAGAATAAATACGTTCCTTGGCCCGCGACTTTTCTTCATCGCGGCGTGCCCCGCCAAACGCGGCATCAAATTTATATTTTTCCAAAGCCTGAAGCAGGCTTTGTGTTTTCATGGCGGTGGTATATTTTTGGCTTCCTACCTTAAAAGGATTATTCAAACCCATTTGAATGGCTTCCTGGTTGATATGGACAATGATTTTAAATTTATTTTCACGACAAAACTTATCGCGAAATTGGATCATGTCCCGGAACTTCCAGGTAGTATCCACATGCATCAAAGGAAATGGAACCGGGGCCGGATAAAACGCTTTTTGAGCCAAACGCACCATGACCCCTGAATCTTTCCCGATGGAATAAAGCATCACGGGGTTTTCAAATTCCGCAGCAACCTCACGAATGATGTGAATGCTCTCGGCTTCGAGGGCCTTGAGATGATTCAACGTTTTTTTATTGCTCGTTGCCATGATTTGCTCTTCGACAAAACTCAGGGTGTCCTTGACACGGACATGGTGAGCCCTGTCGAACCATACAATTGGCGTTTATCGTAAATTCATCCAAGAGACAAAAGTTCTTTTCGCAAGCCATCAAGGGCCAGGGAAGAAACCAAAAGTTTAAACCAATCCCTGCGTCGAGGAAGCACAAATTTCTTTTCCTTTGTTCCCTTCTCACTGGCCAGCGCAATATGCACTGTGCCCACGGGTTTGCCCAGCGTCCCTCCATCGGGGCCGGCAATGCCGGTGACGGAAATTCCGTAATCTGCCTTGGTGATGCGTCGGATCCCCTGTGCCATCTCAAGCGCGCATTGGGGGCTCACCGCCCCCTGTTTTTTGATCGTATCTGCAGACACCCCTAAAATCTTAATTTTGGATTCATTGCTATAGCTCACCACTCCGCCTAAAAAATAAGAGCTCGAGCCGGCAATATTGGTGATGCGGTTAGCAATAAGCCCCCCCGTACATGATTCGGCGACGCTTAAAAACTTTTTATGTTCAATGAGAAGTTTCCCCACCACTGCTTCCAAAGTATCTTCCCCTTCACCATACACATATTTTTCCACTCTTTCCTTGACTTTAGACTCGGCAAGAAATAACTGCCCCTTCGCTTTTTTGGCATCTTTGTCCCAAGCAGAAAGCTTAATGTAAGTTTCAGGAAAATGGGCCCTGAAACCGATGCGTACATTTTCAATGTCCAAACGATTGATGTATAAATCTTTCAAAGCCAAATCCAAATCAGCTTCGGCAGCACCAAAACATTTCAAAATCTTGCTTTCAAAAAAGATTTTTTCTTTTCTTGAAGAGATAATTTCAGGAAAAACAAAGTCCGAAAAAATTTGTTTTAATTCGGCTGGCACACCGGGAAAAAAATAAAAATGGGCCTTTTTATATTTGACCCCCACCCCGGGAGCAGTGCCCACCTTATTCATGAAAGTTTGGGCCCCTTGGGGGACATAGGCCTGCTTTTTATTATTTTCGGAAAGAGGCCTCCCCCATTGAGTAAACAAACGCTCCAGATAAGTAAGATAGTTTTTATCCAGAACAAGTTTTTTCTTGAAGGTTTTGGCCGCAATTTCCAGGGTGAAATCATCCGCCGTGGGGCCAAGCCCCCCTGAAACAAGAACGATATCGGCACGATCCGCCGCCAAAAGAAGGGCTTCTTTTATTTTTGAAGCATCATCCCGAACAGAGGAATGATATTCTACCTGGAATCCGGCAAGCCACAATTTGTCTGACAAATAAGATTGGTTGGTATTAACTACATTGCCCGAAAGCAGTTCATCCCCAATGGTAAGTATTTCGATAATCATGAATTAATGAAGAACTCGGGGGCAAGCCCCAGAGTTTCATCCTGAGCAACCCTTTCGACTCGCTTCGCTCGCTCAGAGTTATCCGTCATTTTATTTCGGCCCCAAGGGGCCGAGTTTTTGTCGAAGGATAAATTTTCAACTCCGACGAAATTTTTCCACGCAATTGATCCGATTCCCTGCTTCCAAATATTTTGGACAACCAGGAACGTTTTTTTTCGGTGACAACCAGAATATCCACATCGGGTTGACTGGCCAAATCTTGGCACAACTGAAAATAAGCCCCTTTTTCCAACTGAACTTCAAAAGGAGCCTGAAAAGTGCGGCACTGTTTTTCAACCTCTTCGAGCATCTTTTTGCCATGATCGTAGTCAGTAGCATTGGTTTGGCTTGCAACGTAAACGGCTTTCACGACCTTGTTTTTTTCCTTGGCCGTATGCAGGCACCAATGAAACCCCTCTGTTGAAAAGCGGTCGGCAGTAATGGCAAAAAGAATGTATTTCATGAGCGCTATTTTCCCCCTGCAATGGCAGGAACCACGCTCAATTCATCCCCATCTTTAAGGGCTGTCTTCTCGCCTTGCAAAAAGCGGATGTCTTCGTCATTGACATAAAAATTGATAAAACGCCGAAGGCTGCCCGCATCATCATAAAAACGTTGTTTCAAACCCGGATAAGTTTTGTCTAAATGAGCCAAAACTTCCGAAACAGATTTTCCTTCAGCCAAAATCTCACCCTGATTGTTGGTGAGAGTTTGAAGAGGGGTTGGGATACGTACTTTGATGGACATGGTTTTCTCCTTATTAAATGAAGGGCGATCACAAGGATCGCCCGTACAAATTATAAAATTTTCCTTTCGACAAAATCTTTTTTCTCCGCACTCCAGTAAAACTCGGAAGCATTGTTCACCTTCATTTGGTAAACAGACACCACCAGATACGAAAGGTGGGGAAACAACGGTTCGCCCCAGGGGCAGGCCATGGCTTTGTCTTCTGCTGAAAAATAGACGCCGTGCTCCGGATGGGAATGAAAAATGGAAACAAGGCTCATCCCCTCTTTTTTGGCCTGTTCTTCTATCTTTTTCATTTCTGCCGGGTCAATACAATAAGCTGTTTCGGCAGCACGGGGATATCGCTCGGGATCTTTTTCATGCAATTCATTTTGAATATTGGTGCATGCCACAACCTTATAAGCCGTGCGCTTTTTTCCTTCTACCTTCCCCACAACAAAACCACATGCTTCATGGGGATAGCATTTTTCGGATTGGGCGTATATTCCGTTTAGTAATTTTTGGTCTATAAGCAACATATTTTTAAGACAGCATTTCGCCCCTTCGACTTCGCTCAGGGTCCACTTTGCTCAGGCTCCACCCGTTACGGTCATCGAGCGGAGTCGAAATGCACCGTCACTCTCCTTCAAAATACCTATCCCCATGATCGGGGAATACGGTGACAATCACTCCTTTTGCAATTCTTTCAGCCAGCTTTAAACAAGCAACCATGGCGGCGCCGGAAGAATATCCCACCAGTAATCCTTCTTCCTTTCCCAATCTTTCCACCATGTCATAACTTGATTCTGTCTGAATCCACATCATTTCATCCAAAATTTCTGGATGATAAATACCCGGCACAATGGATGTGGGCATATGTTTTAATCCTTCCAACCCATGTAATGAATCAGCCGGTTGCGCCCCAATACAAAAAATATTCTTGTCAAAATCTTTAAGCCTTCGCGTCGTGCCCATGGCTGTACCACTGGTCCCCATGGTGGCCAGAAAATGGGTTATTTTTCCTTCTGTCTGGTTCCATATTTCAACACCCGTACTTTCATAATGAGCTTGGGGGTTGAAAGGGTTGTTATATTGGTCGGGCATAAAAAATTTACCCGGGTTTTCTTCATAAAGTTTGTGTGCCATGCGGATGGCTCCATCGGATCCTTCAAACGGGCTGCTAAAAATAATATCCGCCCCAAACGCACGGGCAATGTCTTTACGCTGCTGTGATGCATTTTGGGGCATGACCAAAGTTACTTTATATCCAAGAGCCGCCCCAATCATGGCATAGGCAACTCCTGTATTCCCCGAAGTGGGGTCCATAATGATTTTGTCCCTGGTCAGTTTTCCCAAACGAATACCTTCTTTAATCATCCAATAAGCTGCTCGATCTTTGACCGACCCACCAGGATTAAAATATTCGAGCTTGGCATAAATTTCGACACTCTTGGGCAAATCGCGCGTCACTTCACGAATTTTTACCAAGGGGGTATTGCCAACGCGGTCTAAAATAGAAGAGAGAATCATTTACGAAATTACCCTTCAATCACGTTCATTTCGATTGGTTCGACCGTCAAACCACGACTTTTGAAGAACTTGATGGATTCAACAATCTGGTCTTCGGGCCCTTCCAACTCAACAGCCATCAAGCCCACCTGTTCATTGACAGAGGCCGAACGTATGTTGAAACGGACTTTGTATTTGTCATACATGTCACAAATAATGGCTTCCTTCACTTGGGCTGAGGGAAATGTAAGATACACTTTGCGGGTTACGTTTTTGGTCATGGTTTTTTCCTTTCTTGTAGGGGCGATTCATGAATCGCCCTTACGAATTATTTTATTTTATCCTTCACCAAAGCATCAAACTCGGTCAACGAAGGTTTGATCACTGGGGGCTTGCCCAGTCTGACGGCTTCTTGGGTTTTTAACCCATTCCCCGTAATACACAGAACAATCGATTCATTCTTGGGAATTCTTCCCTGCTCGATGAGTTTTTTAGCCACACCCACAGTGACTCCGCCTGCTGTTTCGGCAAAAATACCTTCTGTTTCGGCCAATACCCTGATGCCGGCAATGACTTCTTCATCACTGACATCTTCACACCAACCACCGGTCTGATGCACAGTTTTGGCGGCATAAAAACCATCGGCAGGGTTCCCAATGGCTAGCGACTTTGCAATGGTATTGGGCTTGACGGGCTTGAAAATGTCCCAATTATTTTTGACCGCCGTGGAAATGGGGGAACATCCCGTTGCCTGGGCCCCATAAATCTTGGCCTCGTTTGTCTTAAGCAAACCAATCTTGTGAAATTCCTGGAAGGATTTATCGATTTTGGTCAAAAGCGATCCACTGGCCATGGGAACAACCACATGTTTTGGCGTGTTCCATCCAAGCTGCTCGACAATTTCATAACCCATCGACTTGGACCCTTCGGCGTAATAAGGCCTCATGTTGATATTGACAAACGCCCATTTATACTTGCCCGCTATTTCGCTACACAAGCGGTTAACCTCATCATAGGTGCCATGAATACCAATCAGATTGGTTCCATAAATCATGGTCCCCAAAATTTTTGTCGCTTCCAAATCGTAAGGGACAAAAACAAAGCTCTCCAAATCAGCAGCCGCAGCATTGGCGGCAACTGAATTGGCCAGATTACCCGTTGAAGCACAGGCAACCACCTTAAAACCAAATTCCTTGGCCTTGGAAAGGGCCACCGAAACCACACGATCTTTAAAAGAAAGCGTCGGATAATTTACGGCATCGTTTTTAATATAGAGTTCACTTACTCCCAAAAGACGCGCTAGCCGGCTGGCTCGACGAAGGGGCGTAAACCCCACCTGCTTCCCCACCGTGGGGTCGTTATCGATGGGAAGAAGTTCTTTGTAACGCCACATGTTCGGCCCACGCGAACCAATCAATTCTTTGGTGAGTATTTTTTTGATTCCTTCATAGTCGTACACAACTTCCAAGGGACCAAAACAGAACTCACACACATGGGTGGGTTGCTTGGGATATTCATGGCCGCATTCACGGCATTTAAGGGCTTTGACGTAGGACATATCAATCTCCTGTAGGGGTCGGATTTCCCGACCCGGGCGGGGAAACCCCGCCCCTACTGTTTAAAATATTTCTCAATACTGAAATAACGTTGACCCGCATCACATAAAAAAGTCAGAATCTTTTTATTTTCATCCATCTGGGAAGCTATCTTTAAAGAAGCCCATACATTAGCACCAGAAGAAATCCCCACCAAAATACCCGCTTTTTGCGAAAGGGCCCGGGTGGTCTGGTAGGCATCCACATCTTCAACCTGGATCACTTCATCAATAAGGGTTTGGTCAAGATTAGCGGGAATAAAACCAAGTCCTATTTGTTCAATACGATGAAGCCCTTGTTTTCCTCCTGAGAGAACAGCACTGGCCGTGGGTTCAATGGCATAAATTTTTGTGCGAGGAAATTTCTTTTTAAGAACACGCCCCACACCGGTAAGACTTCCCCCCGTTCCCACACCCAACACGAGGGCATCCACTCCTTCCGGAAAATCAGCCAAAATTTCATGGGCTGTTGTTTCTTGATGCGCTCTGACAACATCTTCATTATCAAACTGGTTGATCAAGCAGGCATTTGTATGGCTACTTGCATAAGCTTGGGCGCGCTTTTGGGCGCCTTTCACTCCTTCTTCTTTGGGCGTAAGCACAAGCCCCGCTCCAAAACCTTCAAACATTTTGCGCCGTTCTATCGAGGCATTTTCGGGCATGAAAAGGGTGAGTTTTATCTTTTGAACCACACACACCATGGACAGCGCCACGCCCGTGTTTCCAGCGGTGGCCACCACAATTTCAACCTTTTTCTTCTTTTTGGCCTGTTCCACCAAAGAAAGCGCAATTCTGTCTTTCAATGAAAAACTGGGGTTGGCCGCCTCGTCCTTGGCATACACCATGGCCGACCCCTTGGGCACAAGCTGGGTCAGGGGCACAATGGGTGTATTCCCGACCGCTTCTAGAATGGAGGAGTAAGCTTCCATAAGCAAAAAAAAACCCCTTCTTAATTCAATAAGAAGAGGCCTGTTTTCAACGCATCTTCTTATCTTCCCCCCATAAAAAACGATTAATCGCTTGGAACTATGGGGTTGGAGGTAGCACCGTGTTGATCCGCCTACTAAGTTTGGCGGGACAAGGGTTGCTGTGACGTCACCGGGCCAAGTCCCTCGGTCACTCTGGATAAGGTTTAAAAGATGTACCAAACGAGGTCCTTTTAAGTCAACTTTCTTTTTAGGAAGCAACTTTTTAAAAATAGGCCGACAATAGACCATATCTTTATTATGAGCCGATTTTTGAATCCTTCATTCAGAACTTTTAGTCCCTTGATGGGAAGAACGCCCTTTTTAGGGCCCGCAGCCCCGCGCATATTTCACGCCAAAGCCATCCACGTACCAAGGCTTGCGGCCACAAAACAGGCTTCCACAGATCAAAAACAAACAGGCGAGATTCCTTTTTTAACATTAGGGCATGGCATCGATTTTTTATCTGTCCCCGTGGTGGATACTTTCGTGGCTTCGCCTGTTCAATCCGCAGAGGCTGTTTTGGATATCAATGGAGGAATTCATACCCGAATACCCCCAAGACAAACTCCCGGTTTATGGGCAGCAAACGGGGGAGCATCAAAAACAAAATGTGGCCAACCTGGTTTTAACACAATCCCACCACCACCGGAACAAGCCACACTCAAGTTGGTCAATGGATCAAGTGTGGTTGTAGGCACGGTCACTCTTCCAAAAAAAAATATTGGGGACTATGTAGAACCTAATCCTCAGGCCGTTATTGATTCATTATTGGCCCTACCAAATTTACAAAAAACCAATCCCTATGGATTTCTTTTTAGTTTAAAAACAACATCAATAGATCTTTCCAGCAAAAGAAATACGGCACGTTCCCTTCCAAAAACTTTGGCTCGTCTCATTGGACAAGATCCTCAACTTAAAGATGGGCTCCACCCACAATGGATTGCTGTTTTTTTGAATACGGACACCAAAAAAGATCGACGTATTTTCATGGGAATCCTTGAAGAAGGAAGCATTTCGATTGTGAATGAAAAATCCATCGAAGAGTTTTCAGGCTGGCTTTCTGGTCAAGATATTAGTCTTGCAGATTTGATCACACTCGATCGTGCAGGGGTACCTCCTCTCCCTCGGCCCCTCAAGGAAGAATTACCATTGGGGGTGGCCTCCATTCAACCTTTTGATCCCCATCAGGAGGTGAACCGAAGAATCGCCGGACAAAACGTACACATCCGTTATGTGCCTTTGAAAGCAAAACGCCAAAATGCTTTCCAAGCTACTTATAGCGTGGCTCGTGCGTTGGAAGAACTTGATAAGCAAGACATCCCTTCACAGCACAAAATTGAATTCAGGTTTAAAGCCTCAATAGCTCCGATAAGAACTGAAAAGAACAAAATGACTTCAGATGAACTCAAGGAATGGCTTCTTGGTGAAATGAAAGCGGCTCTTTTTCAAAGGAGAGAATGGAAAGATAATCCAGGGCTTGTCATTATGTTTATGGATAACGGCTCTAGAAGCATTTACCATGTTTTTTCTCCCGATCCAAAAGACTCGACTCAATTAGTGGAAAAAACATTTACCAATGCGGTGCATGTAGCCATCTACCGTGACCAGTATTATAGAGGCCTCCCCCAACATCCCCCTTCTCCCAGAGAAACAGGCCGAAAGAGTGAATCTACTTTATAAAACTCTTATTCTTTTCTTGAATTCATCAACCATTTCCTCTAATTCTTCCCTCCATTATGGATTATGAAGTCATTATTGGTCTTGAGGTTCATGCCCAAGTTTTAACCCAAACCAAACTTTTTTGTTCCTGTTCTGCGGCCTTTGGAGCCACACCCAACAGCCACACCTGCCCTGTTTGCCTGGGATTGCCGGGAGTGCTTCCTGTTTTAAACAAACAAGCAGTCAACCTGGCCTTACGTGCGGGCTTGGCCCTTCATTGTGAAATCCAAAACAAGTCCATCTGGGCCCGAAAAAATTATTTTTATCCCGACCTCCCCAAGGGCTACCAGATCACCCAATATGAATTTCCCATCGCCCTGCGCGGATATCTGGATATTGCAGTTGATGGAAAAGAAAAAACGATTGGCATCACCCGCATCCACATGGAGGAAGACGCCGGCAAATCATTGCATGAACACGGCGACGCCCGTTATTCGCATGTCGATTTAAATCGCGCGGGAACCCCCCTTGTTGAAATTGTCAGCGAACCGGATATGCGAAGTGCTGCCGAAGCCGGTGAATATTTACGGCAGTTGCGCGCCATTTTGCAGTATTGCGATGTGTGCGATGGCAACATGGAAGAAGGTTCATTGCGTTGCGATGTCAATATTTCCCTTCGCCCGATCGGTCAAAAAGAGTTCGGCACCAAGGTGGAATTAAAAAACATCAACTCGTTTAAGTTTATTGAAAAAGCCATCGAATACGAAATTGAACGCCAAAAAGGCAGTTTGGCCGCAGGTGAAACAATTGTTCAGGAAACCCGCGGTTGGAATTCAACCAAAAACATCACCGAGTCCCAGCGCACCAAGGAATCGGCCCACGACTATCGTTATTTTCCAGACCCTGATCTAGTGCCCCTTATTGTAGATAGCGCCTGGATTGAGACCACCCAAAAGAACATGCCTGAACTTCCCAAGGCGAGGCTGCAACGATTTATCAGCCAGTACCAAATTCCTGAGTATGATGCCCAAGTACTCACCACGGAAAAAGCCCTGGCCCATTATTTCGAAGAAGCCGTATCCAAGGCCCATCATCCCAAAAAAGTTTCCAACTGGATCATGACCGAGCTTTTACGCGAACTAAAAGAAGCCAATCTTGAAGTGGCAAAATCGCCTATCAAGGCGCCCCAACTGGCGCGCTTGGTGACCCTTATCGAAGAGGGCACCATCAGTGGCAAAATCGGCAAAACCGTTTTTGAAGCCATGTTTGAAACCGGAAAAGACCCCGACACCATCATTAAAGAGCAAAATCTTGTGCAGGTTTCTGATACCGGAGCCATTGAAACCATCATCGACAAGGTCATTGCCGCCAATCCAGGCCAGCTCGCCCAATACAAATCAGGCAAAGATAAACTTTTCGGATTTTTTGTCGGCCAGGTGATGAAGGAAATGAAAGGGCAAGGGAATCCGGGAGTGGTGAATGATTTGTTGAAGAAAAAATTATCCACGTAATTCCCTCCCCCTTGAGGGGGGAGGGTTAGGGAGAGGGTGGCCCCGAGAACACCCTCCCCCACACCCCCTCCCCTCAAGGGAGGGGGGAAAGAAAAGATGTATTTCAAAACCATCGAATGGAAAAATAATGCGGTCATCATGCTCGATCAGCTTCGTCTCCCGCATGAAGAGGTCTACCACACCTACAAAACCTGGCAGGAAGTGGCTGATGCCATTAAAACCATGGTCATTCGTGGGGCCCCTGCCATTGGCGTGGCCGGAGCCATGGGTTTGGCTTTGGGGGCTCTTTCCATCCAGGCCGCTGATTCCAAATCTTTCTTCAAACAATTAAACGATATTTCAACACATCTGTTTGAAACGCGCCCGACGGCGGTCAATTTGGGTTGGGGATTAGCCCGCATGAAAAATGTGGCGGAACAAAACCAAAACCTTTCCCTTCCCCAGTTAAAACAAAAACTCATCGATGAAGCTCAAAATATTCTCACCGAAGACATTCGTTTAAATGAAACCATGGGAAGCCATGGCCAGATTCTTTTTGAATCAGGCGACAAAGTGCTCACGCACTGCAACGCCGGGGCCCTGGCCACAGCGGGTTTTGGAACTGCTTTGGGTGTTTTGTATGCGGCCTGGAAAAATGGAAAACGTTTTTCTGTTTTAGCCGATGAAACAAGACCCTATTTACAAGGAGCTCGTCTTACGGCGTGGGAGCTCCACAAAAATAACATCCCCGTCACGCTTATTTCCGACAATATGGCCGGATGGCTCATGAAAAAAGGGGAAATCACCAAAGTGATTGTGGGCGCCGATCGCATTGCCGCCAACGGCGATGTCGCCAACAAAATCGGCACCTACACCGTGGCTGTTTTGGCCCATCGTCACCAAATTCCTTTTTACGTCGCGGCCCCTCTTTCAACGATTGATTTGACCCTAAAATCGGGAGATGATATCCCCATTGAAGAACGTTCATCAAAAGAAGTAACTCATCTTGGCAATGTCAACATCGCCCCTGTGGGTGTACTGGCCCGTCATCCAGCTTTTGATGTAACCCCCAACGAATTGATTTCGGCAATCATTACAGAAAAAGGGGTTGTAAAAAAATCGTACGTGGAAAATTTAAAAAAATTGTTTGTCAAGTAACGGGCGAACACAAGGTTCGCCCCTACCAGATTGTAGTAGGGGCGAATCTCGTATTCGCCCTCATAAACATGGTCCAAAAAGTTTCCAAAATATGGCTCGATGGCAAAATGGTTAACTGGGACGACGCTCATGTCCACATACTCACACATACGCTCCATTATGGAATGGGTGTTTTTGAAGGGATTCGCTGTTATGAGGGTGACAAAGGCAAATCGGCCATCTTTCGTTTGGAAGAACATATCGAGCGTCTCTTTGATTCAGCTCATATCCTTTTGATGAAAATCCCCTTTTCTAAAGATGAAATCATTGAGGCATGCAAGGAAATCTTTCGCGTGAACAAACTTAAAGCAGGTTATTTGCGACCTTTGGCCTTCATGGGCGATGGTGAAATGGGCCTGCACGCCACATCCAACCCCATTCGCGTGGCCATCATCGCCTGGCCCTGGGGCACTTATTTGGGGGATGAGGGTGTCAAAAATGGTATTCGAGTAAAAGTGTCCAGTTTTACGCGGCATCATGTAAACGCCATGCTCACCAAGGCCAAAACCGTGGGCAATTATGTAAACTCCATTTTGGCCAAACGCGAAGCCATGCTGGCAGGCTATGAAGAAACCATCATGCTCGATGCCCAAGGGTATGTGGCGGAAGCAAGTGGGGAAAATATTTTTGTCGTCAGAAATGGAAAAATAAAAACGCCCCCCATCACAAATGCGCTTGAAGGCATTACACGCGGAAGTGTAATTGAACTTTTAAAAGAAGAAGGCCTTCAGGTTGAAGAAGCCCTGATGACACGGGATGAGCTCTACATTTCAGATGAAATATTTTTAACCGGCACCGCCGCTGAAATCACTCCTGTGCGCGAATTGGACCACCGCACCATCGGCACCGGCAAGCCCGGCCCCATCACCAAAAAAGTGCAGCAAAATTATTTTGATTTGGTGCGTGGCAAAAACGCCAAACACAAAGAATGGTTGGCCGTTATATAAACGCGCCCACTATCAACAGCACAAGTCCCGCCTGAATACCGGCAATAATGTCATCGGTGGCAATGCCCATACCTCCGGGCAATTCATCTTGAGCCCAATTGGCGGGAAAGATTTTAAGAATGTCAAAAAGGCGGAAAAGCACAAAACCCATAACAAGGTTTGGCAGGGAATAAGAAACAAAAAGATAGGTCACCAACTGCCCTGCAACTTCATCAATGCAAATTTGTTTGGCATCCTTGGTGCCGATGATTTTTTCGGCTTCGTGGGATAACGGGATGGAAAGCACACATACAGCAAGGGTCACAAGAATTTGGTACCAAAAGGGATAGGCGCTCAAAATATAAAACAACAAAACTCCCCACAAACTCCCTATGGTTCCTGGAATTTTGGGAACATACCCTGCCCCAAACGCTGTGGCTAAAAATTTGATGAGTGATTTTTTCAATGAAAAAACTTTGTACACCGAATAATTTTCAAGAACAAGGGAATTGTCAATTACATGGTTCGACCACCGCGTAGCGGGGTCCCGTGCGCGTGAGAACCTCACCATGTCCCATAAGGGCGGAAATAAAAGAATTAAACTACCACATCATGCGCGACTGGTGTTTCGATGGAATCAAAATCAGGAATCATGTCATCTATTAAATGATCACCGGCTTCATCTATTTCATTGGCGGCCAAGATATCCCGGACAATGTCCGCAGAACCTCTGCCATTTTCATGACCACTTTGGGAACCAGCTCCACCACCACTCTTGTCAAAAACCCCGGCTAATCGGCCTGATTGAACCTTGGCTTCACCTTGGACACCGCGGTCGGAAGCAACGGGATTATTATTACGGTGGGAATCGCCATGAGAAGCGGCAGCAGCCACTGCGGCTCCACCCTGGCCTCTTGCTTGCCGTAAGGCATCTTCAGAGAAGGAAGAATCTACGGGGGCTCCAGAAAGAGAATTAATTCCAACCCCACGACCTGACGCTTTGGTTGGTGTTCCATCACTTAATGAAGCCAATGAAGCTGAAACTTCAGTCCCATGACCTTCACCGCCAGATACAGCAACATAACTTACATGGGATGAATCATCTTGATTGCCTTTATCCCTCGGTTCCCCAACAACTCCATTTCCATTTTGTCGTGATTCAACAGAACCTGGAATATTTGCTACAGGCCCTTGAACAACCTGATTGTTCGCACCATCGCGGGCTTCTACACCGAATTGATTTTGAGCCAACCCTGCTTGAGTGTTTCCAACAGGAATACCAACAAAACCTTCTCCTCCATCACCAAACCCTGCAACAACTCCAGCTGCTCCGGTTCTTGGGCCACCTTCATTTCCATGGTTATCGGAGACATTATTGGCACGAGATACATTTACAAATGCAGGCGCCACGCGCTCTTGGTTTCCATTATTTTGCTCATTGGCTCTTTGAGCTTGAGCTACAGGTTCTTCTGCTGGACGAACAGGCCCATTATCTTGGGCTGCACGTTCCTCATCTAAAGCTACACGAGCTTCCTCTGGCACGCCAGCTTCCCCACCATCCACATGGGCATCGGCTACTTGTTCAGGGGATTCTTCTGCAGGGACTTCTTCAGGATTAACAGGCAGCGGCACTCCATCTTCCTGTTCATCATCCCTGGCATCTTCCAAAGCATAAACACGGCGTACGGGTTGGGGTTCTGATTGGGGTTGTACAGGACGACTCACAGCACTGGCTACTTGTTCCACGGCTCTTCTTACAGGATTGATCACGGCGTCACTCACGGCCCGCACAACACCACCCAAAGGTGATTCCATCATCCGACGGCCTATCCTGGCCATGCCTTCATAAGCCGTGCTCATCTCACGCATATTGCGTCCACCACCACGGCCAAGATCGGCCTCGATTAATCTTTGAGCGTCTTGTGACAAACCACCTGCAGCCACAATATTGGCAAAAGCCGTGCGGGCATATTCCACGTTATAAGTTTTTCCTTCCCATGCCGCACGCGCCCGTGCAGCAAACCAGAAGTTTTTTGCTTCATCCCTGGCCTGGGCATTGGCATTGTTTCCACGAGAATTTTGCGCCGCCACGGGTTCGGGCGGACGTTGCACGTGCCTATCAAGCTCTTTTGCTGTATTCACAAGGATGGCAGCAGCCACAACAGGGGCTGTAAGAGGAGCAGCAACAACGGCCAAAGGAGCAAAAATTCTGGCTGCCATATTTTGGCTTATAGGTTTATCAGCGGATTTTAATTTTGGAGGTTCGGGATCGTAACGGCTCTCTGCATATTGGGGAGTATGGGGCGCAGGAGGAATGGAAACAGGTGAAGTGGCCGGTGGTGAATAGTTAAGACTTTCTTCTTTTGGTGGGTTTTCGACAATTTCAACATGACCATCGCCATCAACATCAACACCAGAATAATAAGGAGCTTCTCCGTCAGGGCAGATCAATGAATTGGGATCGTACATGTTGGTCATAAAAAAAGCCTAGTCCTTCAGAAGTATTATCGGCAGGATTAACCCATGAGTTGTGCGGTATTTCAATGTTTTTTTATAAACTTGGGAAGTTTTAGCCCAGCGCGTCATGGATGATCGTGGAGGTATCGTGTAAGGGCGATTCATGAATCGCCCCTACGGAGATAAAAACGAAATAATATCAATGTTTTACAATAACGCCGCAAAATCAATTTTATGGGTGGGAAGAAAAATTTCTTTTAAAGAAGCCGGCGCCTCCTGCCAGCCTTTGTCGTTCCCAAGTGACTTCACCTGGAGAACAAACCCCCCACCTTCTTCTTTTAAGACCTTGGCTTTGATCTTGTGAATCGTAGTTTGGGTTTTCCCGCCACTCTCTTGGGCAATCAAGGGGGTGTTCAAAAAAATGATGACGTCTTCGTTAATCATAATGACTCCATGGTTCGACCACCGCGTAGCGGGGTCCCGTTTGCGGGACGGGGCTCATGTCCCGAGTAAGGGCAGTTCGTGAACTGCCCCTACACCTTCTCATGAGGATCGAATAATTTTTTGTATTCATCCAGCGCAAACCTGTCGGTCATTCCTGCAATGTAATCACACACAATGCGCTCGACTTGTTCCCCATATTCATTCTTTTCCGCCTTTTGGGGAAACATTTTTTTTATGGAAACATAATGGTTCAAGAAATCAGGTGGAATGATTTTCGGATTTTTGACATAGGCCTTGAATAATTCCGTGATGATGCGCTCAGCCTTGTCAGCCATGCGAATAACCCGGTAATGCCGGTACAAATTCTGCAAAAGAAAACGTTTTAATTCCTGGTTTTGTTTTTGCACTTTTTCAGAAAACGAAACACAGTTTTTGGCTTTTACTTTTACATCGTCGAGATTTTTTATTTTCAGTTTTTCAATATTTCGAAGTGTTTCGGTAATAAGATCCGTCACCTGAAAATTAATGAGCGCCCGTACACATTGTAAAATCTGCATTTGCACGGGATGGGTGGCCATCTTTTTACAAATGGGCTCAAAATGGGTCTGCCAGATTTCCACATCTTTTAATTGCTCAAGGGAAATCATGCCCGATTTCAATCCATCATCAATATCGTGGTTGTTGTAGGCAATTTCATCGGCAAAATTGCACAACTGGGCTTCAAGGGTGGGGTACCCTTTTCGCTCAAAAATGCCACCCTCAGGAAGATCGTATTCGGAACGATGCTTGGTAATTCCTTCCAAAAATTCATAGGTCAGATTTAATCCGGGAAAAAGAGGATAGCGGTCTTCTAAAAGTGTCACCACACGAAAAGATTGCTTATTATGTTCAAACCCGCCAAATTCCTTCATCAGCCGGCTCATCACATGTTCGCCTGAATGACCAAAGGGCGTATGCCCCAAGTCGTGCGCCAATGAAACACCTTCGGCCAAATCTTCATTCAACCGCAAACTGCGGGCAATGCTGCGGGCTATTTGAGCCACTTCCAAACTATGGGTGAGGCGTGTGCGGTAATAGTCGCCCTCATGATTGACAAAAACCTGTGTTTTATATTCAAGCCGGCGAAAAGCGCGCGAATGAATCACGCGGTCGCGGTCGCGCTGAAAACAGGTGCGATAGGCATGTTCCTTTTCTGGATAAATGCGACCTTCCGAACGCCCACTGCTCACAGCATAGGGCGCCATGATTTGCTCTTCTATTTTTTCAAATTCTTGGCGCGTGATCATAATTTTTGTCGTCACCCCCGCCACGCTAATCCTCGGTACTCCGAGGATTTCTGAGAGCGGGGGCCCAGTATTGGATTCCCGCCAACAGAACCCCGCGTTGCGGGGTCACGTGGCGGGAATGACGCCTTCTGTATTATCCATATTGCGGATAAAAATTCCTTGGCCAGGCATGTTTTTTTATTTCGGCCAATTCATCTCTCGAATACAAAACACCATTGGATACAGCACAATTTTGTTCAACATGCAAAATTCGTCGCATGCCCGGAATGACAGTGGAAACAGCCGGATGTGAAAGGCAAAACCTTAAGGCCGCCTGGGCCATGGTTTTGTCGGTATCGTTTAACAGAAATTGCAATTTCTGGACATGCTCCCAGGTTTCTAAAAGCCTATCTCCTTTGAAATAAATTTTCCGCCAATCATTTTTATGAAAAACAGTATCGGGCCTTAAATTACCGGTGAGCCCGCCTTCATCAAAGGGCACCCGTGCAATCACGGCCACATTATGTTTTAAGCACGCGGGAAAAAGTTTTTCTTCAGGAGTCTGGTCAAAAATATTGTAAATGACTTGGACACTATCAATAAGCCCGCTTTCAACAATTTTAAGGGCTGTATTGGGTTCGTGGTCATTAATTGAAACACCAAAAAAACGGATTTTTCCTTCGGATTTTAATTTTTCCACCGCACTCAACCACGAAAGATCATTCATCCATGAATCGCTCCACACATGCAACTGCTGCAGGTCAACACATTCGACACGTAAATTTTTCAAACTTTTTTCGGTGTATTCAATGATGTGATCGGCAGGGAAACATTCTTGCACCGAAGTATTATGCCGTGCCGGCCATTGGTGATTTTTAGGCGGCACTTTGGTGGCAATGAAGATTTTTTTCTTTTTGGCATGATTTAATGCGGCGGCAATGAGTTCCTCGCTATGCCCCTCTCCATAAGCCCAAGCGGTATCGATGAAATTAACCCCCAGCTCAAGGGCTTTGACCATGGCATCAATGGCCCCGCGATCATCCCGCGGCCCCCACATATTGCCCATGGCCCAGGTACCATGCCCAATTTCAGAAACTTTTTCGCCCGTTCGACCAAAAGTGCAGTATTGCATGCGGAAGGGGTGGGATTCGAACCCACGATCCCCGTAAAGGGATGCCGGTTTTCAAGACCGGTGCCATCAACCACTCGGCCACCCTTCCTTAAAATAATCTCAAGCCGATGACTCTCGCGGCTTTGATAAATACCTGATCACGTGTCAAAAGAAGCCCATCCATATCCAGGGTACACTGCGCAATATGGGCATCAGGTATTGTTAAGTTGATTCCCTTTTTTTGACAAAGGCGACGCAAATACCCCACCCTCTCCCAGTGGTCAAGAGGGCAATCAATAACAGGAAGATCACGTATCAGGCTGATGATTTGTTCTTCGTCTTTTACATTGCGACAACCACTGATCAACTCAGACACAATAATGGGTGTTAGGTAGCCCCTTCCTTCACTAAGGATTGTTTCCAAGGTGGGATCGGACTCATTCCCAAAAAAATCAATCCAGATATTGGTATCAATGATTACGTCCACGGGCATTGTCTATATCAAGGTTAAGCCTGATCTTGCCTTTCATTTTTTTTGCTTTTTCAAAAGCACGGTGCCGACGCAAAAACTCCAAACCCATCACGATGGTTTCAGTCATATTTTTTTTACTGATGGACAATGCCTCTTTAAGCAGCTTTTTGGGCAGATTTAAGGTAACCCGTTTAATTTGGTCTGTATGTTCATACATATGGCAGATACTTTAAAGGTTTTCACAATGCACTTCAAGGAATTACTTGAGTTATCCAAAACTTTCTGGTTTAGTTGGCATTATTTTTTTTACCTCTATTTTCAGTTTTTCAATGCCATTTTCTAGATTTACATTATGGAAAATAGCATTAGGAAATAGAGGAAATTTGCCTGGCAAATTTGGAGGGGTGGCCGAGTGGCTTAAGGCGGCGGTTTGCTAAACCGTTGTACGGTTGAAAAGCTGTACCGGGGGTTCGAATCCCCCCCCCTCCGCAAAAAAATTTTCGGACTCTCCCTCTTTTTTCAATATCAAATATAAATTTTCTAATTTTTTTCCTAACTCACCGCATCAAAAATTGTTTCGTCCTTCCGCAACCTTTCAAAAAGATCCCCGATAATAACAACGAGAAAACCATGTCTACAACACCCGTACATAGTTCGCTGGATCGCCTTAAGCTGACAATTGAAACTTATAAAGACAGGCACCCTCTTGAATTATACCGAGCCCTCACAGGCATTTCTGATCCCAACGCCGAAGAACAAAAATTTCTAACAGCCTACAACTCCAACAACGCCTACAACAGCACCGACATTCCCGGTGGAGACAAAGCCGACATATACGCCGAGGCAAAAACATGTCTGGAACAAATTGAAACCGGAATGGGAACCGGCCGAAGGGGCCCTTCGGCCGCCTTAAATCGTGTGAGGGGAATCATCGAAACAAACAAGGACAACCCAATCCTTGTTTTGTACCGAGCACTCACAGGTATCCCAGACCCAACCCCCGCAGAAAAAGAATTCCTGAAACTTTATAACCCTGACAATAAATATACCCCTGGCAATCAGTCGTATGAAAAAGCGGTGAAGTATTTGGAGAAGGTAAACAATACACTTCCCGACACGCCAGCTCCTGTTGCCAATCCGCCCGAGGCAAGTAAGTACTTGGTTGAAAACGCAGATATCGACAACAAAATTCAAGCTTTAGGGCGTTACATCAATTCTCGCAGGGATGAGGTCACAAAACAAAAAGGGAAACTTGAATTTACTTCTGATCAATTAAAAGAAGAACAACAAAAATTAACAGCTCTTTATGAGCAAATTAAGGCAACAGTATCTGATGCTGATGAACTGAAAAAATTGGAAGATGAATATAAAGTGCTGCACGAAAAAGGATTCACTCGCGAAAAAAATATTGATTACTCTTATATTCGGGGTTGGGATCTTGTAGTCCCCATGGTTAACTTGGTATCTAAGTCATTGGCTACCGGTGGTCGCAAATGGGCTCCAAACAGCAACTGGAGCTTGGAACTTCAACTTTTGGATTCCCCATTTCCCGACATGAGTTTGCTTGGACCGGAAGATTCTCAACTCACTCCTGCTGAAAAAGAAGCCGAAGCCATTGCAAGATTCATCCGCAATGCGGCCTACCTCGGAATTTTTCTCATTCCTGCCAAATATTCAAAACCTTCTGGTGACGTTAAATCAGCGGGCAAGCCGAGTAAAAGCCTTGTTGATACCGTAGATTTTCTAGGAATCTTCAAAGGCACTGGAATCAGCGACGGAACCCTGAGAAGCTATGGGAACATAGTCGCAGAAGTAACTGAAGCAGCCAATCTAAGTGCCACCATTCATGCCCGACTTGCTTTTCCTGAACAAGGCATTCAATTCCTAGAAGTTCCCTTTGACATATTCCAAAATGCAGTTTTAAGCCGTAAACTTCAAACCCGCTTTGATAAACTTCAAAAACGAAAAGAAATTCTTGAAGGGCGCAATTGTACAAACAATGCCAAGGGAAGTTATTTTGCATATCGTGACGAACAATATTTAGCCTATAGAGCTAAAGAAAAAGCTGCTGGACGCACACCCCTTACTGTCACAGATTGGTTAAAAGAAACGGATTTCCCAACCCAAGAAGAATGGGTCAATGAGGATTTATGCAAAGATGAAAACGAGGGGGAAACACCAGCCAACGATTCCCCCATCAACGATTCCGTAACTGTCACAGACGAACCCTATCAACCTCTTACCGTTCCCCCCAGAGTCCTTGAGGCTGCCTTGCGTGGGCAACTGATGACTGCCGCCATGAATGGCCAACTTTTAACCTACTATGACATTTTGGGAGCAGAAGCACCCGATTCTTTCGGGGGATTTGTGTTACGTGGGGTTCTTGTTGCAGCTGTCGGAGCGGGCCAAGTGGGAGTCAATCAATTAATGACCTTGGCCACAGATTCTAAAACCGATGGGAACCAGGCAGAAAGAGATAGAGATATAACGGTAATTTCTGGTGCTGAATACATGCTGTCGTTGGGCAAACCTGAATTAGGCTTTGCTTGGGGTCATGTCAATCGCCGCATTGCTGATCGGACAGATATTCCCGCTGCTTTTGTCCTTTTGGACCCAGCTGCCAATGATGACAGAGCTGTCATCGCCAATTTACCAGGATTGATTCGGGGAGGTTATGGAGTCCTTCACATCTCTTCTGAATATCAAACAGGATTATATACAGGAAAATATTTCGGTAGGGCCTTTACAGATTTAGGCAAGGTTTCCACATTCAAGCAAGCATGGGAACATATTCAAGATGGGCTACCCTTCTTAGCTGCCTCAGTAGCCAATATCCGTACCATGCAACTTTATGGTAAAAAAAGTATCGGAGAACCTTCGTTTTTCTGGAATCCAGAAAATGGAAACTTCCTTACAAGAAATCTGCCCCATCCTGTTTACCTTGGTCCCATAACATTTGGTGCCGCGGCTCTTGTAGGCGCCCTTACCTCCCCAAGCGAACCTGATCCCGATGCACCTGGATTAAGTGTTTCACCCACAGGCACGGTTACCTACAGAGATAACAAACGCCGAATAGCCGTAACAGCAACCCCTAGTTTGACTGTAGGAAGATTTGGGGAACCAGTGGTGGGAGAGATGTTTAATTTAGTGGATTGGTAAATTTATCAACCGCATTCAACCAGGCTCTCAAATTAAAAACTGGGACAAACAAGGAAATTTTTCAAGTTACGTTCTAGCTTATTTTTGGTCAAAGTAAGCAAAGCCGTATTGCGACCATGATCTGCAGATAAGTAAAGAGCCCCACCTTGAGACGTTGTGATATCAATGAGAAAGGGAAAGGAATCTCCATCGCAAAAACATCCAAAAGGAATGCTATGATCAAATCCAGGAAACTTTTTCTGAAAATAATCCCAACAATTTTCGTACGGCTCTATACGAACAGCAACATCACTATCTTTTGGGCGATCTTGATAGGCAAGAACTATATTTGTACATTGGGTTTCATCGGCATCATCGGGGCAAGGGCAAGGTGTGGCTTGATGGGTTTGGGGATTTTCACAAGACATATCCACTTTCCCTTCCCCATTCTTTTGAACTTTTAGAACACGGTACACATTGTGCAGATCAATTTCCATGCGACCAATATTCATCATCAGGGGGGTGGTTGGATCCTCTATGGCTCCCGTTGATCCTCCTTTTACTAAATTGTAAGCAATAAAGCTTCCCCAAAAAGCAGGAAATTTTCTTCCATTGGGATCTGTTTTACCATCAAGAGTAATATGGACATCCACAAACCCATTGTCTTTCAAGTTGACCTGAACATCAAAAATCCCTTGTTCTGGTTTTGCAGCCTCACAGGACTGATGCGCTGGATTCTGATAGTCAGTTCCACACAGAGCAGGCCATTCGGGAGTTTCCATATAGGCATCTGGACCAATGCCACGTCTGTAGGTGTGTTGGAGGGTGCCTGGAGTAATGGCTGCTGTAGTTAAGGGTTGCCCGCAAACATCTTGAGCCATTTCTCCGGAGAAATAAGCCCAAGGGTCATCCACCATTTCGCGATAATCTGATAAAGCTCTTAATTGTTCTGGCGTCCGACCACTTTTTAACATCCTTTCGATGGTATCTATATCTTGACGTGCTAAAACTCCATTGGCAGGACGAATAAAGTTTCCATCATCATCTTCCCTTAACCCACCCCCCATTACGAGTTTTTCAAAATCCAAATTATCATTGAGGGCTTTTTTGATAGCGGCTTTGATTTCGTCATTGGTGGGGGTAGTCCCCGAAAGGGTCAATACGGCCGGAAGATGCCCGGTTTTCTTACTTTCTTCTCCATGTCCCACTTCGGCATGATCGGGATCTGGGGCAGGTTTAGGGTCACATTCTTCTTCAGATTCACACCCCAAAAACACAGCCAATAGGGCCAGAGGAAGCATAGCGCCTTCGAGAACCAAGGGGAAGTAATCACCATAAGAGCGCTGTTGCGTGCCTGCTGATTGGACAAGGGTACGAAGCTTTTGGTCGGGACGAGGCCGGCTTGTGTAGTTATTTTGTTCTTTAAGTTGCTGTTCGGCTACCCGTGCATCAAAAGTGGGGTCATCAGTAAAATCGGGTTCTTCGCAAACTAAGGTACTGGGATCAACACTGATCAGAGACTCAGAGCCAGAGATATTAAGAGAGGTGTCAGCCATGAAACGCTCTTTAAACAGTTTCTTATTATTGTCAATTTAAAAAATATGACCTTTGGTCACATCTATAAATGTCACCTCCGCCACGTGGATCTCGGTACTCCGAGAATTTTGGAGGGCGCTTTATCAATGGTATGAACCTCAGGGCAAGCCACGGAGTTTTGACACAGCAAGGTTCATCCCCGAAACCAACGAGCATAGGGGATAAATTTCACTCGCGTATCCAAGTGAGTAAAATCTTATTAAGCTAGAAAAGATTATTGGCAAAAACAGGGACAAAGTATTTGATCGACGTATTCCTCGAAAGTGAGTGGGCCATCGGGTGAATCCCTCCACTCAGCTATAGTAAGGGGTGTTCGACCGGCAGCTTTTTCTCTTTCTTCGTATTTTAGATACTCTTTAGCGTAGTACACATCGTAACCTTCGATGCTAGTATTGGTACCAAGTCTTCCTTCAAGGATTTGCCTGCATTCATCTACTGCTCTTTGGTAAAATTCGGGATAATCATTTATAAAAACACCTTCCTTGGGGTTCCCTTGGGCATCTTTTTTATCAGCCGGTAAGCTATCGACCCAATCGTCATAGGCTGTGGTATGTCTAATATCATCCAGCCGTGCATCATCTGGATCTCGTGGTTTGTTGCAATTGTCTACTGCTGCATCTGGATTCATTTCTGGGTTTTCGGGTCCTGGGGGATTCGGGGGAGTTGAGGCATCTTCCGAATTGGGTGAGCCGTTATCTTCTTCTGACTCACATCCCAAAAACACAGCCAATAGGGCCAGAG
>MGPH01000028.1 GCA_001797365.1 Deltaproteobacteria bacterium GWA2_45_12 | reverse complement strand
TGTGTTTGTTTTGGATTCCTTATCAGAACCCTATTCAATACCAGGTGAGGTCATCTTGCAATTTCAACTAGCTTTAGCATTCATCCGGAAACTGTACTTACAAACTATGATTGGGCTTCTCCCCAATATCCACCAAACCTTTCTGTCTTGCCCTCAAGGCATTTTAAGGATTTTGATACTTTGATAAGGAACCACCCCACGGATCCAGTCCTACATCTTTTGGCACATCCCTTTGTCGATGATGCCACTGTAGTGCATGTGCGTGCTCTAAATCCAAATCTTGCGGGAAAAATAGAAGCTAAAGAACAAGAAACTTATACACTTCCTTTGACTCCTGTTGACAAGGCAGGTTACGTAGAATATCCGGAGTATATTTTCCGTATTGTTGACGCTTTAAAAAAATCCAATCCTTCTTTAGAAGAATACAATATTTTGGGTGTCAAAGGTTTCTTGTTGGGAATGCCTGAAGAAAGAATGAGAATTCTTCTTCAAAGTATCACAAGAGATTGGGCTGATGCCGATGAAGTTCTGGCCCAATTCATGGAATGGTTGAAAACTTAGGTTGATCCTTTCTTCTGTGTTCATTACAATTCCTTCCCATGCAAAGAAATTTTTCATGGATATTAATCCTTCTTCTCTCCCTTTCGCTAGTCGCCGCCAAAAAAGAAAAGAAGGGAAAAAATATTCCACCGCCCTCCAAAGAAAAGGCCATGGAATATTACCAGGCCCATCAATTTGATGCCTCCCTGCTTGAATTTTTGCGTCTGGGGCAAAATCTGGATGAACAATCACAATATACTTTAGCTCTTAGCTATGCCCAAAAACAAATGCCGGGCGAAGCCGCAAACACCTTGAAGCCCTTGTTTGAAAAAGATGCGGCCTATATGACTTATCGCGTTCATTACGATAATGATCTGGCCTCTGTAAGGACGATGCCTGTCTTTAAAGATTTAATCACTCCTCTTGAAGTTCCTTTTTTACTCACAGACGAACAAACAGGGGATCGCCTGGCAGCCACAAGCGAAGGTTTGTATTTATTTCGTCATGGTCAAAAAATTCCGCTTAAAGAATTAAAAGATGCCAAGTTTGAAGTTTACAGACCGAATTCGGATCTTCTTTTATATTTATGGAACCAGACCCTTGTGAATGAAACATCTCTAGAACCTGCCACAAAAACTTTTTCCGGAATCAATCTTTATTCGTGTGAAAAAAAGGAGGGGATGAATCTTTATCAGGGAGAAGGGCCCGTGGGACCTTTTTATCCTTCTTCCATAGGGGATAAAACAGCAGTGATCTATCAAATACCGGGTAAAATTATTGTCATTGCAGTAGGTGGAGCCTTCGGAATGAGCCCACTGGCCCAGTTTGATGGTCAAATTGTTTCGGTGGATACCAATATGGGAGCGGTTGATTATGATGAACCCACGGGCAAAAAAGATGAAAAAGTGCGAAAGCAATTTGTTTTAAGCCAGGTTCTAGGACTATCCAATTAAAGGTTCCGCCTTCTTTAAAAAGAAACAATTTTAATAAAATCAATAACTTATCATTTGACCCCTCTGTTTTTTTGGTTGCTAAAACGTTCGAAATCCTTTAAAAAGAACGAACTTTTCTAAAAGGAAAGCCGATAAGAGATACTCTATGAAACTTCTGTTCATCAATTACGAGTTTCCTCCTTTAGGAGGGGGTGGGGGACGCGCCAACGCTCAAATGGCCAAAGAGATGGCGGCTCTGGGACACGATGTTCTTGTCTTAACTTCAAAATTTAAAGATTTGCCCTCACAGGAAGAAAAAGAGGGGTATCGCATTGTTCGTATTCCGACACTTCGTAAACACAAGGAAAAATGCCGCATCTACGAAATGGCCGCCTTCATGGTTTCCTCTTTTTTCCATACTTTAAAATGGGTCCGCTCTTTCAGACCGGATCGTACCATTGCTTTTTTTACCATTCCCTGCGGACCTTCAGCTTATTTGGCCAAACTTGTTTATAAGGTGCCTTATATTATTTCTTTGCGCGGGGGGGATGTCCCCGGCTTCATGAAAGAACAGCTGGCCCTTTATCACACCCTTTTACTTCCCGTTATTCGCTTCCTGTGGCGCAAAGCCCTTTATGTTGTGGCCAACAGTGAAGGATTAAAAGAAATGGCTTCCAAGGCGGAAAGAAAAGTGCCCATTGAAATGATTCCCAACGGTGTGGACACCTCTCTTTTCCGTTTAAATCTCTCAGAAGATGAAATATCCCTACAAAATTTTAATCCTGAAAAATTCAATATCTTAAGTGTGGGCCGAATGACTCCTCAAAAGGGCTTTGATGTGCTTCTTGAAGCCATGCTTCAATTAAAGGATAAAGGCCTTCCCATTCATCTCACCCTTGTTGGGGATGGCCCCGAAAGAAAAGATCTTGAAACCATGGTAAGGACTTTTGGTTTGAAACATTTTGTGAGCTTTGCTGGCTGGATTGAACAAGAGGGGCTCAAGAATTTTTATGCCAAGGCCGATTTGTTTGTTCTGCCTTCACTTTATGAGGGAATGCCCAATGTTGTTTTGGAGGCCATGGCTGCAGGGCTTCCTGTTATCGCCACAGACATTGCCGGCTCGCGGGAAATTGTTTTGGAAGGTGAAAATGGATATCTTGTTTCCCCGGGGGACGCCCAAAAACTGGCAGAAAAAATCATCCATTTAGCCCATAAAAATGATCTTTTAGATACCATGGCCAAAGCTTCCCAGCGCATGGCCCTTGATTTTAATTGGCAGACCGTGGCCAAGGGTTATCTGGAACTTTGCGGATAATTTCCTTGCCTATGCAACAATCCCCTTATCGTGCTCTCTCCGAAAGCTTCTGGTTCCCGTGCCTTTTGGCCTTTTTGCTTCGAACTCCTTCCTTTTTTGTCAATCATTACAATGTTGATGAAATCACCAACTTTATTTTTTCCAAATTTATTTTGGATGGAAGACTCTCGAGTCAGTGGCTTTTAGGCAACACTTATTATCTGACCTATGGATTCTATATTGTTATTTCCCGGATTTTTGGTTCGTACAATCTGGTCGCCTTGCACATGGCTCATGCCGTTTGGGTGTCGCTTACCACCTTCTTTATTTATTGGGCAGGTCGTGAATTAAACCAAAAAAACAAGGGTGGGTTTTGGGCTGCCACTTTTTATGCCGTTTTTTCAGTTGCTTTCTTAAGCAAGGATTTTCATGCGGCCTTGGCAGAAAGCCTGTCCCTGTTACCTGCGGCAATGAGCCTTTTTTGTTTTTTAAGGGCCATGCGCACCAAGGAAAAGGCGGCCTTTGTCTTGGCGGGATTTTGTGTTGGCTTGTCGGCTCTCTTTAAAGCTCCGTCAGGCATCATGGTTCTTCCCATGATCCTGGTAGCCCTTGTGATTGAAGGCTCGTGGCTTGTTATCATCAGTTGCATTGCTTGTGGCCTGATTTTGGCCCTGGCTTTTCCCTTTGCCTTTATAGAAGACCCTGTGGCCGGTTTCTTCATGGCCATAAAAAATATCACGAATGTAAAAGAAGGGTACATCCGGGCTTATGACAATATCGGTTTTGCTTATTTATTCGCCAAACTGGCCTTAAGATCCTTTTTGCTCGCCCTTGCCGCTTTTCCTTTGTGGTTCATGGCTTTTGGGGCTGTACGAAAATTTTTCCTGAAAAAAGCTGAAATCATTTACCTGGTCATGACTTTTTTGTGTTTATTTGTGGTCACCACTTTGGGGAAAAGGGTGTTTTTTCATTATTTTGTATTTTTACTGCCCACACTTGCCTTACTGGCCTCTGTTTCAATGATCTCTAAACTAAAAGAAGGAGTCCCCAATCTCCTTTTAAAAGGTTTTGCCCTTTATACTTTTATTTCCGTGGCCGGTTTTTCAGCCGATGGTCTTTTTCAATTCAGTCTGAAAAACGAGATTTCCCAAAAAGTGATCGATGAAGTGATTCAAACAACCAAACCCTCCGATCGAATTTATGTCTGGGGATTGGCCCCCCAGATTTATTTTTATTCAAAGCGAGAGGCAGCCAGCACCCAAATATGGGCTGATAAGCTGGCCGGTTTTTCTCCGGGTTCCCCTGCCATGGAATACATGCGTGCCACAGGAAAAACACTTACCCTCCCCGACAGTATCATCCAGGACTTAAGACTGGGGGATCATCAAGGTGAATTAAGACAGGCGCCCAAAGCCCTGGCCCATTCGTTAAATGAAAAAGAACTTTTGACCATTGCAGAAATTTTAGACAGTATCAGCCCTGAAAACTGGAAAAAGCTGATAAGTGATTTTTTTGTGCGTCCCCCCGTGTTATTTTTGGATACATCGGGCGCTAATCACCGAAATTTTGGAACTTACCCTGTATCCCGCTACGAGTTGTTGCAAAAATTTCTTTACGACAACCATTATGTTCGCCGAAAAACGGTAGAAGGGATCGATTTCTATTATTTGTCACCTTCAGCACTTGATCGTAAACCATAGTTTCATTAGAATAACACCCGATGTTCAAGTTTTCTTCCCCACGCAAAAAACATTACGATTACGAACAAGTTTTTAAAAAAATCATGCTTCAACTTGAAACTTTGGAGCGCGGTTCGGATAACATTGATATTATCTTACGTACCGTGCTTAACGTCGTTGAAGCTTCTCATGGTTCCTTGTTTGTCTATCAATCCGAATCCAACACATTCATTTTAAAAAAATGGCTGGGAGAAAAGCCCATTAACGTATCCATTGCAGGGGATTATGAGTTTATCAACTATCTCAAACAAACACAGTCCGTGGTTCTTAAAGATGAAACCGTTCATGAACAACGCTACGTCGACATCCGCTCGGCAGCCGTCCATTATTTCACCCAAATTTCGTGTGTGGCTGTTGTACCTCTTATTTTAAATGGTCAATGGGTGGCCCTTTTGAATGTGGGGCGCTCCCTTCATCAAAGTGAATACCAGGAAGATGACAAGACCATTTTGCATCTCTTGGCTTATTGGCTGGCCCACAATATCTCCAATGCCCTTTTGTATAACAGGGTCATCAACCAAAACAAGAAACTCGCTGAAATGACCGAGCTTAAAAGCCAGCTCATGGCCAATGTCACCCACGAATTAAGAACCCCCCTCAACGGAATTTTGGGCATGACCGATCTCATCATGGAAGAAGCCGATGGCCCCATCAACGAAGATCAAAAACGCCATCTTTCCATGATAAAATCGGCCGGCGAGTCCCTTTTGGAGATTGTGGACAATATTCTTTCCCTGATTAAAGTTGAATCCCACAAGCAGGAACTGGATGTCAAAAAGATCAATATCTCCAAAATGATTCAGGAAGTGGCTTTATTGTTTGAAGGGATCATCACTTCCAAAAATAACGAGTTTCAATGTTTTGTGCATGAACATTTACCCATCTATGGCGACGAAGAACAGGTGCGCATTGTCTTGATGAATCTGTTGGGGAACGCTGTCAAGTTCACCGATGGGGGCCAGATAGAGGTTCATGTGGGGCGAAGCGGGGAAATGGCAAAAATTTGTGTCAAGGATACCGGCGTGGGCATTCAAGAATCCGATCACGAAAAGATTTTTGAGGAGTTTTGTCAGGGAAACGGTTCCATCGAAAGAACCTACGGGGGTGCAGGGCTGGGGCTATCCGTGGCCAAAAAAATCGTTGAACTGCACGGGGGGCGTATCTGGGTTGATTCAATCCTTGGTAAAGGTTCCGAATTTTATTTTACACTTCCCACTAAACCCGCTTAAGAACTTCTTCTCAAATTTACCCAATTATTTTATCCATTAAAAACCCGACCAGGTAAATCATTCCCACAAATCCGTTCACGGTAAAAAAAGCCGCATTCACTTTTGACAAATCATGGGCTTTGACAAGGGTGTGCTCATAAACAAGAAGGACGGCCACAACAAGGACAGTCACCGAATAGATACTCCCCAAATTTCCATAGAGGGGAAGAAGGCCCAACAAAATGACCGTTAAAAAATGAAAAAAACGGGAAACAACTAATCCACGCGCAAGTCCCAGTTTTACGATTAATGAATGAAGTCCTTCTTTTTTGTCGTGGGCATAATCCTGTGTGGCATAAATCATGTCGAAACCGGCCACCCAAAACAAGACCGCTCCTCCCAAGACAATGGGAAATGGAGCAAGAGTTCCCGTAACAGCAATCCAGCTGGCAATGGGGGCAATGCCCAAAGATAACCCCAAAAAAACTTGAGCGGCAGATGTAAATCTTTTGGTGAAAGAGTAAAAATAGATAATACCCAAAGCCACAGGAGAAAGGAGAAGGGTTAGACGGTTGAATAATGAACTTGTCCCTACAAACAAAAGGGCATTGATAATACAAAAAATGAAAACAAATTTGCGGCTCACTAAACCCGCAGGGATATGACGTGTGGCCGTTCGACTGTTTTTTGAATCAATTTTTGCATCGACAAGTCTGTTAAAGGACATGGCCGTATTGCGGGCCAGGATCATGGCCACCACAATTAAAATGAATAATCGCCATCCGGGCCAGCCCCCAGACGCTTCAAAAAGAGAAACCAAGGCGAAGGGGATTGCAAAAATCGAATGCGAAAACTTGATCATTCCAAATGTGTGTCTGATGGATTGAAGCCTCTTTTTCATTCTTCCTTCCAGCGTTTCATGAGATGGTTCTCAAAGCCCAAATGATCCAGTACTCTTGCCGTGACCGTGGCTGCCAAGGCATCTACAGTTTGTGGGTGGCTATAATAAGAAGGAATGGCGGGGATAATGGTGGCTCCAGCCAGGGATAACAATTTCAAATTTTCAATGTGGATGAGGGAAAAAGGGGTATCTCTTGGAACCAGAATAAGTTTTCGTTTTTCTTTCAAGAAAACATCGGCAGCCCGGGTAATGACATCACCAGAAACCCCATGGGCGATGCGTCCCAAAGTTCCCATGCTGCAGGGAATAACAACCATGGCATCAAATCGGGCTGAACCGGAAACAAAAGGAACGTTAAAATTTTTATTGTCACAAAGGACAAAACCAAACTCGTGGATGTTTAAGCCTGTTTCATCTTTAAAAATGGCTGCCCCATTATCAGAACAGACGACAAAAACTTCGTGTCTGGTTTCCTTTAAAAATTGAAGAACCTGCCTGGCATAAATGGATCCACTGGCCCCCGTAATGGCAACAACAATTTTCATGACTTCACTCCCACAACAAGGGAACTAATACCCATAAAGTAATGAATACTGTCCTCACTTCTGATATTTTGTTTTTTGAAGAGTTCTTTTAACTCATTTGTGGTTAAAAACCCTTTCACGGAATCATTGAGATATTGATAAGCTTGGCGATTCCCTGAAATAACTCCTCCCACCAAGGGAAGCAAAAACTGTCCGTAAGTCGTATGGAAAAGTTTTGAAAAAATATTGGCTGGCTTGAAGAAATCGAGAATGAGGACTTCTCCTCCTTTTTTAAGGACACGGTTTATTTCGAAAAGCCCTTTTTGTTTGTCGTCGAGATTACGAAACCCATAACCGCAAAAAACAAGATCAAAAAAATCATCAGGAAAGGGCATTTTGAGAGCATCGGCACAATGAAGGGATACCTGATTTTGAAATTGGGGAGGGATTTTTTTCTTTCCCACTTCCAGCATGTTTTGGGAAAAATCAAGGGCATGAACCCGGGCTTTGGGAAAAGATTCAAGAAAAGTAAGGGTTAAGTCCAAGGTGCCGGCACATAAATCAAGGGCCACCAAGGGAGTATCAGGAGAAGCCTTGATTGTTTTTACGGTTTTTTTTCGCCATCTTTTATCGACATTAAAACTAAGCAAGTGATTTAATTTGTCGTAAGTGGGAGAGATATCATTAAAAAGTTTTTTAATCGTGTCACTCATGGGAATTTTCCAAAACCTGTAAGAAGTTGACGGATAACGGGCAAGCCTATAACATGGCGATATCTTTAAAGACAAGTTTTATGACAAACCCCATAACCAAAAGCGATATCTTAAAAAAATATAAGGAGCTCCCACGAAAAGAAAAAGAAATCATTGGGTCTTCCCTTGTGAAAGTGAATATGGGCGTGGGTTTACCCGCTGACTTAAAACGGATAGCCAGTTTTCTCAAAGGCAGCCTCTACATTGCCAAGCCGGGATTTTTGGATGACATCATTCAAGTTTTACATGATGAAAGTCCCAAAATTTCAACAAGCTCCTTAAGCATGCCTGAAGAACCCTCCATTGACCCTGCCGTTCAAGGCCTCACCAGTTACAACGAAGACGAAGTCACCACCACCAAAGCCTCTCATAGGGAAATTAAATAAGTAGTTCATTTTTTTCGACCTGTTCTCTTCAGAAGAAAACTTAAAAAAAACTTAAAAATGGCCATTGCTTCAAATGTCATTTGATTGACAAATTCTCATTTTAAGAAGAAGTTTTTTCCCATTTTTCTCGTATGGATTCGACGTAACTAACTTAAGCCCATAAATTAATTCAAGATTTATAAATAAAATTCTTGGCATCTTAATTGCTTATTCCTTTGGAAGGATTGTTTTTAACAATTAAACCAGGGAGAACCTATGAAGAAATATTTTTTATTTTTTGTCTTGATGACACTTACAATGAGTTTGACTCATGCTCAAGCAAAGCAGGCATCCAGAAACATTACCCCCAAAACAAACAGTAACTTTAATGTAGTGCCTGTGGGGGATATAGCGGCTGATGTTACAGCCCATGAGAATACTCCCCCCGTATGTGTCACCAACAACGCCAATGTTAATCAGATAGAAATAGATATGCGAAGTAGGCTTTATTTGGGATGTAGTTATAATGACGACTTGAAAATCATGTGTGGCGTGAGAATCGAGGCATCTGATAAGGTAGTCAATTATGCAGGGCTATCGATTGCTGATGCTTTAGCACTTTATGAATCTGTCAGGCAAAGTCGGGATGGCGGCGGCTCCACTCTCAATTTATGCCGTGGGCCTGTGCCAAACGTTCCCGTACCCGGCTTAACCATCATTGATATCACGAATTAACTCGCCAAATATTTTTTACATCCGGGCAGATATCCATCTGCCCGGATTTGGTTTTCAATTTTCTTATATCCAAATCCACAAATTGTTTATGGCCGGATTAAAGCCAGGCAGTAGGCATTCAGTCTTAAATATTTTCGGGCCACTTGCAGAATATCTCCTGAAGTCACTTCGTAAATTTTATGGACGTAATCGTCATATTCCTTCAGGGGATTTCCATACAAAGTGTCAAACAGAAGTTGGGAACATTGGGTGTCGTTCCGTTGCAATTCAATTTCATGGTTACCGGCAATATAGTTTTGCGCTCTTTCCAATTCTTCCTTTTCAACGGGAATGTCTTTTAATTTTTGAAGTTCGTGGAGTATTCCCTGGGTGGCTTTTTCAACCTTGCTTGGATCACAGCCCATATAAACACCCATGTACCCAGGCTCCAAGCCCTCGGTGTGCATGGCGCTTACAGTATAGGCGAGCGACTGTTTGTCCCTTAATTCCAAAAACAACCTTCCTCCCATCCCCGACAAAATATTATTCATGACTTCAAGAGCAAAACGATCTCGACTCTTAAGTGTGGTTCCCAAAAAACCCAGTATTAAGTGGGCTTGCATCTTATTTTTACGGATAATTTTCTGCCTGAGGGTGCCAGAAGCTTTCTCTGCTTTAATATTGGGCTTTTTTCTAGGATTGGCAGGCAAACTTCCCAGCGTTTCTTGAAGATAGTCTAGGATTTCATCCGTTTGGAAATCTCCCACAACGCTTGCCACCATCTGTCCAGGCACCAAGAGAGATTTGTAAAATTTTGCCAAGCTATCAGGCTTAAAGGTAGAAATCAGTTTCTTGGAGCCCAAGATGGGCATGCCGTAAGGGTGATGGGGATAAAGAAGCATTTCAAAAGTTTTTACAGCCAAACTCCCCAGGGAATCTTCCTGATTCTTGATTGCTTCCAAGGTAAGCTTTTTTTCTTTTGATAATTCTTCAGGATCAAAGAAAGGATGCAAGATAAGGTCAGTAAACAGGTCGAAACCGATGCTCTTTTTTGAAGACAAAAAAGCCGCATTCACTCCCCATGAGTTTTTGCCGGCAAAGGCTTGAACATGCCCGGACATTTGTTCGGAAAGTTCGGCTATTTTCAATGAAGTTTTGGTTGTGGTTCCCTTCTCTAAAACTCCAAAAGTAAGGTTGGATATCCCATTATTTTTTCTTGTTTCGTAACGTAACCCTCCCAGCCCCGCACATTTCATGCTCATTAAAGGAAGTCTGCTGTTTTGTTTTAAAACAATTTGCAGACCATTGGATAATTTGTATTTTTGGATGTCTTTGTATTCTTCAATCAGTTTTGCTTTTTGTTTTGTAGTCTTTGAGGTTTTCCATTTTAAAGATTGTGTCGAAACCTTATTCGAATCTGAATGAAGAAGGGTGAGAAAACAAGCCTCTGTATTCAGATATTTTTGGGCAACACGCCGGATCTCTTCCGGCGTTACTGCATGCAGGCGTTTCATGTAAATGGATTCGAAGGCAAAATCGTCCCCCGTCGTTTCATAGGAAATCCATTTGCGGGCCGTTCCCTCGCATGTTTCTTTTTCATAAACAAGGCTGGCCTCCATCCCTTGCTTGGCGCGTTCCAGTTGTTCTTGGGGGATGAGGTTTGCCCGAACATGGTTTATTTCGGCATGAATGGCAGGCAGGACCGATTCCAGATTCTCATCAGGAATATTGGCATCAATCACAAAAATACCGGGGTAGCGGGGGGTATAGGCAGAAGCATGGACTGCATTGACGAGTTTTTTTTCTTCTTTTACTTTTTGATAAAGTCGCGAAGTTTCGGAGCCGCCCAAATAATGGGCCATCAAATCGATGGCAGGCACATCCTCATGCAAAAATGCGGGCACAGGAAAAGCGATATTCAAATAATTTCCCTGAATATTACGAGACTCTTTTTTGGTGCGTACAATCGACAAGGGGGGCTCAAGATTTAAATTGGGGCGGCAAAGGGGCTTTTCCTTGTATTCCAAAAATTCCGCTTTGATGAATTGTAGAAGTGCCTCTTCATCAACGTCTCCACAAACTCCCAAAACAATATTGTTGGGGACATACCATGAATGATAAAAATTTTTGACGACGGAAGCCGTAAAACTTTTCACGGTATGATCAAAACCAATCACCGGCCGACCATAGGTGTGGGTTTGATAAGCCAGAGAAAACAAGATTTGGCCTAAATAACGTTGGGGGTTATCCAACCCTCGCCTTATTTCTTCCAAAATCACTTCCTGTTCACGGGCCAGTTCTTCAGGGTCGATGGTGGCCTCAAACAACATTTCACGTATCAGTTTAAGTCCGGTATGCAAATGCCTGGAAGGAAGGTTGATATAGTAAACGGTTTGATCAAAGGATGTGTAAGCATTTAAGTCCCCCCCACAGCCTTCAACAATACTTGAGATGGCCCCAGGCCCATAGGATTTTGTCCCCTTAAAAACCATATGCTCCAAGACATGGCTTAATCCCGCTTCTTTGTCGCTTTCCCAGGCACTGCCTATTTTAACTCCGGCATAAAGGGAGACCACCGGAGAAGTGCCAGTTTTTTCAAAAATGACCTTTAATCCATTATTAAGAATATGAACTTGAGGAGAAGTTTTGTCTTGTTGCGTCATAAAGAGCCCCGTCAATAATTTTATTCGTACATTTTTCAGTCAAGAAGTTTGACCACTGCCCATCTATAATATAGAATTTACACATCTAATTAAAACAAGGATAAAATTCAATGAATTCTAAGAAAATTCTTCTTATTGAGGACGACCCCACCTTACGTAATGCCATTGAGGCTTTTCTTATCAAACAGGGATATGAACTTCGTGTCTATGATAATGTTTCAAAAGCCATGAAAGAGGTAGGGCCGGATTGTCATCTTATTTTAAGTGATGTCATGATGCCGGGGCTTACAGGATATGATCTTTTGGGGTATGTTCGAAAACATTTTCCAACCATTCCGGTTATTCTGATGACCGGTTATGGCACAATCGAAAAAGCCGTCGAAGCCATGAAAAATGGGGCCTATGATTTTTTGATCAAACCTTTTTCCCTGAACGTTTTGGAAATGGCCTTGAAATCGGCCTTTCTGGATTTTCCGCATGATCTCCCAGGAGAAACAAAAAATACTGAAAAATATCCAACGGCCCAAATCAAGGCCAGTGACCGGTTCCTTGCCAGTAATATAAAGATGAAGGAGATTTTATCAAACCTTCGACGTATTGCCCAAAGCAAGGCCACAGTGCTTATTCAAGGCGAATCAGGCACCGGCAAAGAGCTCATCGCGCAGATGATTCACGAATTTAGTCCCCGAGCAAACCGTATTTTCGTCGCCATTAATTGCGCAGCCATGCCGGACACACTTTTGGAATCAGAATTATTTGGCCATGAAAAAGGGTCCTTTACCGGAGCCGTGGCCAGACAAATCGGCAAATTTGAGCTTTCAAACAATGGCACCATTTTATTAGATGAAATCAGCGAAATGAGCCTGAGCATGCAAACCAAGCTCTTACGCGTTTTGCAGGAATGCGAGATTTATCGTGTGGGGGGCACGCAACCGGTTCCCCTTAATTTAAGGGTGATCTGCACTACCAATCGCGATTTGCATCAGTACACCAAACAGGGAAATTTCAGGGAAGATCTCTACTATCGTATTAATGTCATTCCCATCACCCTTCCTCCCCTAAGGGAAAGAGGGGACGATGTTTTGTTCATGGCGCGTGAAATGATCAACGAATTTTCAATTCTACATGCCCGAAAATCCCCTGAGTTGGATGAAAGTGCCAAACAAAAAATTCTTTCCCACCCATGGGTTGGAAATGTGCGTGAACTTCGCAATGCGATGGAACGTGCCGTCCTCGTTGGCAGTTTTGATGTCATTGAAAATGGGGCTATTTTGTTACCCAATGAAAAAACAAACCGCATTTCCCAAGGACCGGCTGCTGACTATGTAGAACCGGGCCTAAGCCTGGCTGAAATTGAAAAACGGGTCATCCTGACAACGCTCGACCGTTTTCATGGCAATCGCACAAAAACGGCCAACGAACTTGGCATTTCCCTGCGCACACTTCGAAACAAACTCAAAACTTACGGTGTCGCGGGTGATTCCATGTCGGGAAAACTGGATGCGATTTAAAAGATTTCCCTTAAAGAAATATTTCCAAAATGAAACCTTTGAAATGTTTGACAAAAACAATCTTCTGAACGAATAATGCTCCCTCATGGTTTCTTCTTCATCTCAAGTTGTTTTCCCCCGCTTAACACGGCTTCCTCCCTATGTTCTTGGTCAGGTGACACAACAAATGACCGAACAACGCCAAAAAGGGGATGATGTCATTAATATGGGCATGGGGAATCCGGACCTTCCTACTCCGCAATTCATTGTCGATAAACTTCTGGAAGCCGCCCAAAAACCAAAAAATCATCGATACTCTGTTTCTCGTGGCATCCCCAAATTACGCAAGGCCATTTGTGATTGGTATAAACGCCACTACGATGTTGATCTTGATTGGGACAGGGAAGCCATTGCCACCATGGGAGCCAAAGAGGGTTTCTCGCATCTCATTCTGGCCACAACCCAACCGGGGGATATTGTGCTGGTGCCCAACCCCAGTTATCCCATCCATATTTATGCTCCCGTCATTTCAGGTGCCGATATCCGCGGGATCCGCATGGATGATTTTGAAAATTTCTTTCCCAATTTGGAAAGATCCCTGAAAACCATTTTCCCAAAACCAAAATTCCTTGTTCTTTCATTTCCATCCAATCCGACAACCCATGTGGTAGACCTGCCTTTTTTTGAAAAGGTTATTGAGTTTGCCAAAGAAAACCAGATTTATGTCATTCATGATTTGGCCTATGCCGATCTCACCTTTGATGGATACAAAGCTCCCAGTATTCTTCAAGTAAAGGGTGCCAAGGATATTGCTGTAGAACTTTACTCACTTTCCAAGGGATATAGCATGCCTGGCTGGCGCGTCGCCTTTATGTGCGGGAACAAAGACCTGATCGCCGCTCTTCAAAAATTAAAAAGTTATTTTGATTATGGAATGTTTCAACCCATTCAAATTGCCGCTACCGTGGCATTAAATGGTCCCGAATCTTATTGTCACACTATTTGTGAAATCTATCGCAAAAGAAGGGATGTCCTTTGTGAAGGCCTTACTAAAGCTGGCTGGACTATTGAAAAACCAAAGGCCACCATGTTTGTGTGGGCCAAAATTCCTGAAAAATTCAAGTCGTTGGGTTCACTCGAATTTAGTAAATTACTTCTTAAAGAAACCAAGGTGTGTGTTTCTCCCGGTATTGGGTTTGGCGAGTATGGCGAAGGTTATGTCCGTTTTGCCCTGGTCGAAAATGAAAAACGTATTGCCCAAGCCGTAAGGGGAATTAAAAAAATAGTGTAGGGGCGAACCTTGCCCGCCCGCCTTTGGAGGGTGTTCGCCTGTGAATGGTAGTGACAGGTCGCGACCTGTCACTACAAGGGCGAACACGAGGTTCGCCCGTACAGACCGTACAGAAATGAGAGTTTCCCATGAGTCGTGTTCCACAAATAAATATTGGTCTATTTGGTTTTGGCACCGTTGGCGCCCAAGTATACAAGGTACTTGAAAAAAACCATGCCCTTATTACCCAAAGATTGGGTTTTCCTCTCACCATTAAAAAAGTATGTGATCCTGACCCCAAAAAGAAGGGGCTTCTTCCAAGCACTATTCTTGTCACCAAACCTGGCGAGGTACTCGACGATCCTGAAATTTCCATCATCGTTGAATTAATCGGGGATAGACCGGTGGCCAAGGAAGTCATTTTGCAAAGTATCGACCTTGGCAAACATGTGGTCACAGCCAACAAGGCTGTTTTAGCCAAGCATGGGGACGAAATTTATCAAGCGGCAGCCAAGCACGAAGTCGATATCCGCTTTGAGGCCGCTGTGGCGGGATCCATTCCCATTTTAAGGGCTATGCGTGAAGGTTTTGCGGCTGACCACATCCAATCCATTTTGGGAATTATCAACGGAACCTCCAATTATATTTTGAGTGAAATTTCTGAAAAGAAAAAACCTTTTGAAGATGTTTTAAAAGAGGCCCAAAAAGCGGGTTATGCTGAAGCCAACCCCGCCTCAGATATTGAAGGGACCGATACAGCGCATAAATTATGTATTTTAATTGCATTAGGGTATGGCCAATTTGTTCCCCTTGATAAAATTCATACAGAGGGAATCACGGACATTACAGCTTTTGACATCGAAATGGCCGAAAAATTTGGATACACCATCAAACTCTTGGCCATCGCCAAACAGATCAATGCTGAAATTGAAGCACGGGTACATCCCACCTTGATTTCTTCAAAGCATATGCTGGCCTCTGTCAAAGGGGCCTTTAATGCCATCATGTTACAGGGAGAATTTTTTGGTCCCTCCCTTTTTTACGGGTTGGGAGCAGGGGGCCCACCAACAGCAACAGCGGTTATTTCCGACATTATCGAAATTGCCCGAAATATTGCCAATCGGACCCAAGGTGTTCCTCCTTTGGGGATTCCCATCGATAAAATTCAGAAAGCAAAATTAAAATCCATGGAGGAAATTGAATGCCCTTATTATTTGAGATTTAACGCTTTGGACAAACCGGGGGTTTTTGCCAAAATAGCCCATATCCTGGGGCAACATCAAATTAGCATATCTTCAGTTGTGCAAGAGGGAAGGGAAGAAGGGAAAGAAGTGCCCATTGTTGTGCTCACCCACAAAGCCAAGGAAAAACATCTCCGTCAGGCTTTGGAACAAATTAACAGTCTGCCGGTTGTCACAAAAAAAACCCTTCTGTTACGAATTGAAAACTAGTTTATGAATTATCCCGGACTTATTCACCGTTATCACTCTTATCTTCCTGTTCAACACGAATCGATTATTACCTTATTGGAAGGCAACACACCTTTGTTGCGGGCCCATAATCTTGAACGTGTTCTAAAACTGGGTTGCCCCCTTTACTTAAAGTATGAGGGCCTTAATCCCACAGCCTCTTTTAAAGACAGGGGAATGACTTATGCTGTTTCAAAAGCCGTGGAAGCGGGTGCCAAGGCCATTATTTGCGCTTCAACCGGAAACACTTCGGCTTCAGCAGCCGCCTATGCGGCACGGGCCAATTTAAAATGCGTTGTTCTAATTCCAGAAGGGAACATTGCTTACGGAAAATTATCACAAGCCATGATTCACGGGGCCAAGGTCATCCAGATTAAGGGCAATTTCGATGAAGCCTTGAAAATGGTTTTGGAAATTGGAAAAAATTATCCCATTGAAATTGTAAACTCGGTAAACCCTCATCGTTTGCAAGGACAAAAAACGGCCGCTTTTGAAGTTTGTGAGGCTCTTGGAGACGCCCCAACCCATCATTTTCTTCCCGTGGGAAATGCCGGGAATATTTCTGCTTATTGGATGGGTTATCAAGAATGGTTTTGTGCAAAAAAATCCTCCCGTAAACCAAAAATGATGGGTTTTCAAGCGGCAAAGGCGGCCCCCCTTGTTTTGGGAAAACCCGTCCCCAACCCACAAACGATTGCCACAGCCATTCGTATTGGAAATCCTGCTTCCTGGAATACAGCTATTTTATCCAGGGACCAATCAGGAGGAATGATTGACAAAATAACCGATGCTGAGATAGTTCGAACCTATAAGCTTATTGCAGCCACGGAGGGTTATTTTTGTGAGCCGGCATCCGCCATTTCGGTGGCAGGTGTCATTAAAACAAACAAAGCAAAACCTTTTATCCGTGATGATTTGATTGTCTGCACCCTTACAGGGCATGGTCTTAAAGACCCGGATACGGCCATTAAGAATTCGATCAAACCGGTGACTTGCGAAATGAATTTTAAAAAAGTGATAAAACATTTGGGAATTTGAAAAAGGAATTCGGGAGTCAGGAGTCAGAAGTCAGAAATCAGGATTCAGAAGTCGGAATAAAAACTTCCCCCTTCTGACTCCTGACTTCTGGCTCCTGAATTCTTTCTTCCGCTACATCTATGGATCGTAACCTAGGATTAGAAGCCGTGCGGGCTACCGAAGCCGCTGCCATTTCATCAGCCCGGCTTATGGGGCGTGGAAATAATATTGCTGCCGACCAAGCCGCCGTGGATGCAATGCGAAGGGTTTTAGGGTCGCTTGATTTTATTGGAACCGTTGTCATTGGGGAAGGGGAGCGCGATGAAGCCCCCATGCTCTATATCGGAGAAAAGCTGGGAAAAGGAAGCGCAAAGGTGGATATCGCGGTGGACCCTCTTGAAGGAACCAATCTGTGTGCCACGGGGGCTGCCAATGCCATTTCAGTGATTGCCCTAGCCGAAGAAGGCCAGTTTTTAAATGCCCCTGACACCTACATGGAAAAAATTGCCGTGGGGCGCATGGCTAAAGGGGTGATCAATCTTTCCAAATCACCCTCATGGAACCTGGCTGAAATTGCCAAAGCCAAAGAATGCAATGTGGAAGATCTCACCTCGATCATTCTTGATCGTCCCCGTCATGAAGAACTGATTCGTGAAGTGCGTGAATCAGGAGCCCGCATCAAATTAATTGCCGATGGGGACGTTTCAGCCGCCATAGCCACTTGTTTTAAAGAAACAGGTGTGGATGTTCTTATGGGAATTGGCGGATCCCCCGAAGGTGTAATTGCTGCGGCAGCTCTTCGTTGCGTTAACGGAGACATGCAGGGTAAACTCAAATTCAGAAATGATAGTGAACGTGCCCGAGCAAAAAAAATGGGCATCACTGACGAAAATAAAATTTATAGTTTGGAAGAACTGGCTTCCGGAAGTGTGATGTTTGCAGCAACAGGGGTCACCAATGGGGACTTTTTAAAAGGGGTGCGGTTTTTTGGAGGCGGATGTTCCACACATTCGGTTGTGATGCGTTCCAAAACAGGAACCATCCGTTATATTGAAGCCATTCACCATTTCGAAACAAAACCTGTTTATTAATTTGTAGGGACCCCGCATCGCGGGGTCCCTACAGGGGAATTTTTATGGCCAAAGCCCAGGAATCCATTGAAATTAAAGCGAGTCCCGATGCCTGTTATAAAGTGATTACCGACTACGAAGCTTATCCGGAATTTCTGAAGGAAACAGTGGCAGTTTCGGTCGACAAAAAATCGGGAAATAATTTTGAAGTCACTTTCACCTTACAGATTGTCAAAAAATTTTCTTACACACTTAAAATGGTGGGTAAGCCGGGCAAAGAAATTAACTGGACCTTTGTCAAAGGGGAATTCATGAAGGACAACAAAGGGGGCTGGATTTTGGAAGAAGTTAAAAAAGGGGTGACCAAAGCCACTTATGGCGTTGAGCTGCATCTGGGCTTATTGGTTCCCGGAGCCGTTGCAAAGATGCTTGTTGAAAAAAGTTTGCCAACCATGTTGAAGGCCTTTAAGGAACGGATTGAAAATAGAAAATGAGTTATGAGTTATGAG
Organism: Deltaproteobacteria bacterium GWA2_45_12; assembly: GCA_001797365.1. Classification (NCBI taxonomy): domain Bacteria; class Deltaproteobacteria; species Deltaproteobacteria bacterium GWA2_45_12. The sequence goes on along the minus strand of MGPH01000028.1, from coordinate 70,401 downwards.
AAAGATTTTTTATCTCATAACTCATCATCTTTTTTTTAATGACTGAAAAAAACACATCATTATCTTGGACCGATCTAGCAAAAAAAGTGGTGACCACGGGCTTGGGCTCGGCTTCCTTTGCACGCGATATGGTTTTAAATGGTGAGTTCCAAAGAGAAATTGTTGCCTCCATTTTGACAAAGCTTGAAAAACGGAAAGAAGATGTGTTGGATATTTTAGCCAAGGAAGTTTCCAAATTTCTTGGAAAAATAAATGTTTCAGAAGAAGTTGCCAAAGCGCTGCAAGGTTTGGTCATTCACTTAAACGCCTCAATTGATTTCAATAAAAAAGCCCATGGGAAAGGGGTGACTCCACGTGTTCAAGTCCTTAAAGCAAAAACCGTTAAAAAGAAGTAGGGGCTTGTTGAAATTTTCTGTATTTTCCCAACGCCAGTAGTGGGAAATAATGTCGATACCCGTGATAGCGAATGTAAAAATGGCGGGGGAACCCCGTTCCCGTGTGTTCCCATTCTGTCCACGAACCATCCCCATTTTGGGTTTCAATTAAAAACCGGGCCGCTTGTGCGGCCTGTTTACTTGCGCCTTCTCCGGCAGCCAATAACCCCATAAGAGCCCACGCCGTTTGCGAAGCGGTTGATTTGTTCAAGGGAACATAATTATTTTCATCATAAGAACGACAGCTCTCACCAAAACCGCCATCTTCGTTTTGAATACTTTTAAGCCATAAAACGGCTTTTTGAATCCTTTCAGATTGCATATCATAGCCAATGGCCCTTAAACCCTGCAACACACACCAGGTACCATAAATATAATTGACTCCCCAACGACCCAACCAAGCACCACTGGAATGCTGCTCCTTTTCCAAAAAGGCAATGGCCTTGGAGACCACGGAAGAATTTTTTGTAAAACCATTTTGCGATAAAAGTTCAAGCATGCGTGCGGTGATATCGGCAGAAGGTTGATCCAGACAGGCTTTGTAATCAGAAAAGGGGATTTGGTTTAAAATTTCTTTGGTATTGTCCTTATCAAAAGCGGCCCAACCTCCGTTTTTGGATTGCATGGAAAGGACCCAACTTAAACCCCGGCTAAGAGGAGTTTTTAATTCATCGGGGTTAAGTCCCATCTTTTGCAAAAAAAGAAGTACTTCAATGGTGTCATCCACATCAGGAAAATAATCGTTTTCAAATTCAAAAGACCATCCTCCTGCCAATGCGTTTTTATTTTTAACAGCCCAGTCCCCATACACATTGAGAATTTGTTTTGAAATAAGCCAGCGAGCTGCTTTTATTAAAGAGGGATTTTTCTCCCCCAAACCTGCCTCTAAAAGCGCCATTCCCATCCAAGGAGTGTCCCAAACAGGGGAAACACAGCATTGCTGATAGCTCCCATGTTGGGGGATGTTGATTTTTTCGGGAAGTTCACCAATGAGGGCGGCATGAGGAAGGGCTATGCGAAATTTTTTTAAGGCATGGAGACATTTTTGAATGCCTGGGTCTGAAAGGGGGTATCCCAAACTAAAAAGAGCCATGGCTGCATTGGCTAAAGCCGGAAAAATGTCTTCAGTTCGGTCAACATGCTTACGGATCCAAGTTTCACACCTCAACAATGATCTTTTTCTTAAAGGAATTATATTTAAATTATTGAAATACTTAAGTATTTTGTCGTTAAATAAGAGTGCCTTTTCAAGTAAGGAAGGGCTTGAAGAACCTTTAAAAGCCCACGAAATTTGCTCTTCACAAACAAGTTCATCAAGAAATCCATCCGGTAATTTGTGAATCCGTTTTTGATCCAGAATGATCAGCAAAGGAACAATGGTGGCCCTGGCCCAACTGGAAAATTCATAGATATTAACCGAAAATTTATTGGGCGCCATGATAAACCATACGGGCATGGCTGGGCATGCATTCCAGGGAATAATTCCAAACTGGGCCAATGTAATACGGGTAAAAATACGGCACTGTGAAAGCCCTCCATGATTTCGGACAAACTCCTGGGCTTTCACCATAACCGGGTCTTGGGGCGATAGGCCTGATAATTTGAGGGCAAAATAGCATTCCATCGTATTACTTAGATCGCCCGGGCCTTCAAAATAGGTGGGCCAGGAACCATCTAAGGTCTGGGAAGCTTTTATACGATTTGCCAGCTGGTCTTGAAACCCCAAATCAACCGCATTTAAATAATGCATCAGAAAAATACTGGCCGCGTTAATCGATTCATTGGCTTCAAGGGTATACCACCAATAACCATCGGCACTTTGGTGGGAAAGCATCAAAGAAGAAGCTTTATCAATCGCTTCATTTAAATTTTGAAATATTTCCGGAGAAGCTTTGTAAAGAGTGAGCGGGCTTTGAAAATGGCTCATATAAATTCCGACAAATGTTATGTCGTATAATATATATTATGTAAACTTAGGCTGTTTTAAGACAGGCCTAAGTTTACATAATATAATGCGAGATAACCAGTCAGCACTTTCTAACAAGGACACCCTGAGCTTGCCCCGCATACGGGGTCCCGCTACGCGGTGATCGAAGGGTCATTCTGGGATAATATTGGCTCATTTATATCAAGAATCATGGTTCGACGGGGCTCACCATGTCCAACCAGTTACAATGCGAGAAAGAATCGCGCTGAATCAGATTATAATTTCGCGATATAAAGAATCGCGCTGAACCGGTCTGCGGCCTGCTTCGCGGATGAGTTTGATAATATTTGCTTCGGGTAAATCTTCCGGACTGGTGGCTCCCGCCATGTGTGTGATGTTTTCATCAATGACGGTGCCATGAAAATCATCGGCACCAAAAGACTGCGCCATTTGGGCTGTGTCCACCCCCGACATCACCCAATACGCTTTGATATGGCGAACATTATCCATATACAAACGGGCAATGGCCAGGGTTTTTAAGTCGTCAATGGCGCTTGTATAGCCCTTGGCTTCGTATTCGGTATCTTTGGGGTTAAACGCCAAAGGAATAAAGGACAAAAAACCTTCTGTTTCATCCTGAAGCTGGCGAATGCGTCTCATATGGTCAATGCGGTGCTTTAATTGTTCTACATGTCCATAAAGCATGGTCGCATTGGTTTTTAAGCCCAGGCTATGGGCTAATTTGTGGGTTGTAATCCAGTGTTCGGCAGACCCTTTTGGGCCGCAAATTTCCTTACGCACTTCCTCGTCAAAAATTTCAGCCCCCCCACCAGGCATGGAATCAAGCCCCGCCCGCAACAATTCTTCAAAAACCTGCCGTTCCGTTTTTCGAAATTTTTTGGAAAAATAACGAATCTCTGCTGCTGTAAAAGCCTTTACATGAATGGAGGGTGTCTCTTTTTTTAAAGCCCGCATCAGACCCGTATAAAATTCCCAGGGATGGGTTGGATGAAAACCACCCACAATATGAACCTCGGTAATGCCGCGTACCAAGCCTTCCTTGGCACGGCGAACAATTTCATCAATGGAAAATTCAAAGCTGCCTTCCTCACCCTTTTTCTTGGCAAAAGCACAAAATTTACACTTAATCGCGCACACATTGGAATAATCAATATGGCGATTCACAATGTAATAAGTCTTGTCTTGATGAATATTTTCCCGAACCACGTTGGCTAACCTGCCCAGTTCAAAGATATTATCAACAGAATAAAGGGATAGGGCTTCTGCTTCGGTAAGGCGCTTCCCTTCCAGAATATTTTTTTTAACTTGTGAAATAATTGAACTCATGAGGACTAGTGCAAAATTTTAACCGGGGCCCCATGATTGATGTTGGTGTGATCCTGCTGCTCAAATTTCCTGATCTGGCCTTCAAGAAACCCCATCATTTTTTCAACACGCCGGGTACAATCCAGCATTTCGAGCAGATTTTGTTTTTCTTTGGGCGAAGGTAAAAAATAAAAAGCGATAAAATCAGCCAAATGATGCGGCGTTTTAAAGATGTTTACATAGTCCATAAGATGATCTTGCAAATCGGGATTTAAAAAGACCCAGCGTTTAGCCAAAAGGGAAAGCTCTCTTTTATACTGATTTTCAAGGATCTGGTTGGCAAAAGGAATATCGGTAAGCTGGCAGGCCTTGGCCTTTAAATAAGGTTCTTTTTGGATGTACTCCACAATTTTTAACCGCTTCACCCCTTCCACACAGACATCTTTGCGGCCATCGGGATAGTATTGAATGATATTTATTTTCCCGGCGCCACATATGGTGCTGTTCTGTTTTTCTCCGTTAGGGAGAGCCCGGCTTAAGCTAAGCGCTACTGGAGTGCTCGTGGTAATCGCCTCATCAGTCATTTGCTTGTAGCGGTCCTCAAAAATATGCAACGGCAACACGACCCCCGGTAATAAAACAACATTGGGGAGCGGAAATACACACACATCTTCGGTTTGACTGTTTGTTTCCATGGTTAAATGATGATCCGTCTTTTGAAAACGACCAATAAAATCTTTTAAAAAGGGTAATCTCACGAAGAGCTTTATAGTCAGGAAGAACAACGGCTGTCAAGCCAGGGCTGGCTGGCATAAAATACCGGGAAAAGCTGTTTGGAAAAGTTGTTTGGCTTCTTCAATGGACGCAAAATCACGTGGGAAACAAATCACTTCGTAACGAAGTTCCGGACAAAAACTGACCTTCCCATCAAAGGAGGCAATGCTTTTAAATTGATTACGCAATTTTTCGGCAACCAAATTGGCCAGATCAGGTGTCACACGATTAAGCATAAGGAGGGCATGCCCTGTTTCTCCTTTGGCCACCAAGTCGGTATGACGAACCCTGTTCTTGATAAACAACCCCAAGTTATTGACAAGACTTGCCGTAAAAATGGGCCCGTACTCATCGGCCAAGGCTCCTAAATTATCAATGGTCAATTTAATGATCGCCATTTCTTCACGATGCTTGGCCGCCATCCTCATTTCACGCTCTGCCAGTCCAAAGAAAATGGCAGGCAAGTAGAGACCTGTTTGTTCATCGCGCAACCTAACGACTTCCGGGGTTTCTGAAACGGTTAAATCTTGATAAATACGACTTATCAGTTCTTTTTCATGACGAATGCAAACCGCATCATTTTTCAGTTTGTCCTTGTTAAAAACGGGAGCCTCCGAAACAAAAATAATGGGAATCTTTTGATGGGGCATTTGTTCATTCATTTGTGAAACAATCCCCTGGCTATTCTCGTTCCAGGCCTGAACATCCCATAAAATGCCATCCAATCCCTCACTGGTCATGGCCATTATTTTCTCTTTGGAGGAAGGGGGCATGGTTGAATGAATCCTGAAACCATAGTTCTTTAAAATAAGTTCCACTTGGGTGCTCAAATAGGCCTGTTTGCTGATGATGGCCAAAGAAGGCTTTTCCAAAAATAGTCTTTCCTGCATCATATTTTTTACTTTTTGTTTCAAATTTTGGGAAATAATCGAACCGTTATAAAAACGGATATTTGGCCAATTCAAACTACGCCATTGATTAATTTCTTTCACTGTTTTTGTGATCACAAGACTTACAATCTTCATCTGATCTAGATAAGCTTTTAATTGCGAAAAGTTTTCAAAATTTTCTAACTGGGAAAAATGAGACCCATTGATGATAATCAACCGGGGATGCTGGTTTGTAATAAATGAAAAAAAATCAGGAAGACTAGTAAAAGAATCAAATGAAATGGGTTCGTTTTCAAAGAGTCGTTGAAAGTAAGCCGCAAACTCGGGCTCACCAAAAACACCAACCCCTTCAACAATAGAATGGAATTCCCCCTTATTCACTAACCTCTCCCCCTCCCCCCACAACAAGGCTAAGTGTACAATTTTTGACGATTTATTGTCACTGACAAATTATCAACAATTCTATTCTCTTCTATCGCAGTGCATTAAAGTATAAAATTCTCGAACTATGTCAGATAGTTGTGATAGACTCTTTTTTGACTTATTGTGACATATTCACAAAATATTTTTTAATCCTGAGCGACCCTTCGACTCTCCGCAGCGGATCGCTCAGGGTTGATCCGTTTTTTATTTCTGCCCCCAGGGGCAAAAATAAAAAACGGATCAAGTTTTTGTTCTTGTTGATTAAAATGAAAAAAGTTTTAGATCATGATATCGACAGTGTTTTTAAGAAATCCCCCCGCCCCCATGAGGCCTTTCTTGATTGGGAGAAATTCCAAGAATGCTATAAAAGTGACGTTAAAAAATCTTTCAATTCTAATAAATCAAATAATATCAAACTGTTACAAATATTTGGGACTTCCCATTTTTTAAGTGCTTGGCTCATAAAAAACCCTGCCGAAGCTGACACTTTTTTTTCTTCCCCTTATTTAAGTAAACCTAAAGATGCTTCCGTTATCAAAAAAGAAATCAAAAACCTCCTCCAGAAATCTCCTTCCAGCTTGGAAGCTTTATGCACCTACAAATATCGTGAATACTTACGCCTCACTCTCAAAGATTTAAATGGAACTTCGCAGGAAGAGATTTTATCTGAATTATCAGCACTTTGTTATCTACTTCTTCAAACCATAAATCATCTAACCTATGAAGAATCGGTTGCAAAATGGGGAAAGCCCACCAATGAGTACGGCCATGAATGTGCTTACCATGCCCTGGCCATGGGGAAGTTAGGAGGAATGGAAATCAATTATAGTTCTGACGTTGACCTTATTGCTTTCATCGAAAACGAATTCGATTATGGGGGGAAATATTCCACCAAGGAATTCTTTAGTCGTCATTTTCAAAATTTGACACATACCCTTCAAACCCGAACCGAAAACGGATTTTTTTATCGGGTTGATTGGGACTTGCGGCCCCAAGGACGGGACGGAGCCCTTATTCAGACAAAACTTTCCATGGAAACCTATTATGAGACAGTGGGAGCCAATTGGGAAAGACAGGCTTATATTAAAGCAGCCCCTTGTCTGGGGGACCAAAAACTGGGGGAAGATTTTTTGGAAACCATGACCGCTTTCGTTTACCGCAAACATTTGGACTGGGTCAGCATTCAAGAAGTGCAATCCATCAAGCAAAAAATAAACACCGCCACCAAATCAACCGGAAAGATTTATAATGTGAAACTAGGCCTGGGGGGCATTCGTGAAATCGAGTTTTTCATCCAGGCCTTTTTGCTTATTTATGGAGGAAGAATCCCATCATTAAGACATCGTAACAGTTTAAAGGCTCTGGCTTCCCTTGTAGAAAGTAAACTCCTCGGAAATGAGGATGCCAAACATTTAAGGGAATCGTATCTCTTCTTAAGAAAACTGGAGCATCGCCTGCAAATGGTGGACGAGGCACAAACCCATGATCTCCATCTTTCACCTCAAAGCCTTGGTGAGGCCGCACGAAGCATGGGCTATATGCATGACTCGTTGGAAGAAGCCAGTTTTCACTTTCAACAAGACCTCCAAAAAGCCACTCAAAGAAATCATGAAATTTATAACCGCCTCTTTGCAGATGACGCCCCAACAACCGTCCCAGCCCGCTTTACAAAACGCCCCATCGATATTCCCTTGTACCATTATCGCGATTCCATGAATGAGCTCTCTTTTGCTCCCAAGAATTTGGAAGAAAATCTCGATGCTTTAAGAATATTCAAGAAAAACCATATCGCTGAAATAATAAAACTGGAAAGATTCAAGGGTATTTCCAGAAAAACAATGGCATTCAAGCTTTCGCTTCTGGCAGAAGCCATCGCCCAAAAAGGTCTTGAACTTTCATTTGAGCTGCTAAAACCCATTTATGGGGTTCCCCAATATTTACAGAACAATGTCTCGCCCAAACCTTCCGAATTAGTCGCCATGGGCATGGGGAAATTTGGGGGCTTTGAATTGGGGTATGGATCCGACCTCGATCTTATCTTTATCTATTCCGAAGAAGGGGAAACCACAGGGCCAAAAATAATCTCCAACCAGGAGTTTTTTGCACGGCTTGCCCAAAAATTTATTTTTGTCCTTTCAGTCACGACCCGCCAAGGCTTTGCCTATAAAGTTGACACCGAATTGCGGCCTTCAGGAAAACAGGGCCTGCTTGTCACTTCGTTTCATCAGTTCATGGAATACCAGAAAAACGCCTCCCAAATCTGGGAGCGACAAGCCCTTCTGCGAGCCCATCCCATGATAGGCCCTGCCGCTTTCAACCGTTTTGTCATGGAAAATATCAAGGTTCTTTTGTTCAATCAAAAATACCCCGAAAGCATCAAAGATGAAATGAACCGTCTTCGCATGCGTGTTGAAAAAGAACTGGCCCATGAATCCAAAAATGAAATCGACTTCAAATTGGGATGCGGTGGCATCATGGATATTGAATTCCTGCTTCAATACCTTCAACTCATCTGCGGGCATGAATATGCCGCGCTAAGAACCCAGAATACTTTTGAAGGATTAGACAGGCTCCTTGAACTCAACCTGCTCAAAAACCAGACCGAGGCCCTTCTCCTTAAAGAGGCCTACACTTTTTACAGAAGTTTTGAAGCCAAGGTCTTTCTAAAAAAAGAATTGTCTGTTCATCGTTTAAAAATCAACGATCCGGACATGGAAGAGATTGCCCTTAACATGGGATTTAAAAACGCCCATGACTGCTGGCAGGCCTTGCAACTCTACAGGGATCAGGTTAGATCTACCTACAACAAAATCTTGACGTAAAATGCTGGATATCATTCAAAACATACTGGGGATAAAACAAAAGGATGTGGCCAACTGGTTTGAAGCTCAATGGAAAAACTTAAGGCCCAATATTTATCTTTCATGCGATATTCGTCATTCCGGTTTTAAAATAGGGGTGGTTGACTCCAATCTCTTCCCGGCCGGGTTCAACAATTTATGCACGGCCTTTTCCAGGCAGACGGCCCTTGCCTTCAAGTGTTATCTGGAAGATTATTTTCCCCACGTAAAAAAAATAGTTTTACTGGCCGAGGATCACACACGAAACAAGTTTTATCTTTTAAACCTTCTCCACTTAAAAAAACTTCTCTCTAGCGATATCCATGAAATTGAATTTGCCATCATAGGCAACGACATTGGAAACAACACCCTTGAAGTTTCAGTGGATGAAGGAAAACTGACCCTCTTTAAATTGTCTCGTGAGAAGAATCTAGTACGGGCGGGAAATTTTGTTCCCGATCTCATTCTTTCGAACAACGATTTCTCCACAGGAATCCCGGAAATCCTCAAAGGGCTAGACCAATCCATCATTCCCCACCCCGCCTTAGGGTGGCATCAAAGAAGAAAAAGCAGACACTTTTCTTTGCTAAAAGAAATCACAGACTCCTTTTGCAAGGAATTTAACTTGGATCCATGGATGATCAATGCCTTCTTTGATGTAAGTGCCCCACTTGATTTTAATGATGCCAACTCGATAAACAAGCTGGCCACTCAGGTAGATGCTCTTATCAGCAAGATCGGTGACAAATATAATCAATATCAAATAAAAGAAGTTCCCTATGTTTACATTAAAAACAACACGGGAACTTATGGCATGGGATTGGCTGCCGTTTTTTCAGGAGAAGACATTCTTTTGTTTAATCGAAAAAAGAAAAACAAACTCATGTCTGCCAAAGGGGGGATGACGGCTTCCAATTATTTATTACAGGAAGGGATCCCCACCATTGACAAATACAGTGGATTCCCGGTGGAGCCCGTCATTTATGCTGTGGGGGCCCATGATGTGGGTGGTTTTTTCAGGGTCCATGAATCCAAAAATGAATTTGAAAGCTTGAACGCTCCCGGTATGAGTTTTTCATGCCTCTGCCTCCACAAACTCGACGAACCCCATGAATCGTATTTTTTGGATTGTCAGGAAAAGGAACATGTCGTCAACGTGTCCCGCTTTTTGTGCCGCCTGGCCGCCTTGGCCAGTGCCCGTGAACTGGAATTGGTGAAATGACTGAGTTTTTTTCAGGGTTAATATTACGGTGGTTTGGAGAGGGAATATGAGTCATCACCGCTGATTTTCAAACCAGTTTTTCAGAAAAATCGTTACGGTGAGAAATGCGGGTTAGAGATGAACCCGTCGCCCCCTCTTAGCTGTAAGAGGGGGTTAGGGGGACTTATTCTATTTATTCGCAACTATTCTGATGTGTATTCGGGTTAAACCCACAATTGCCCGACAAGCATTCATCATCATCGATGCAGAAGGCTCCCGTGGGCAAGTTTGAAGGAGGCACCGGAGGTTGGCCCTGACCGCCGCCACCCGGTTGACAGGTTAAAGGGCTACCTGCGCAGACGAAGGAAGCGCATTCAAAGGGTGTGATGCAGCTCTCGCCATCAGCCTTTTTGTCATTGGTGCCTAGGGCATGATCATCATTGATATGATCAGGAATGGCACAGAGGCCAGCTTGGCAAAAGAAAGTGGAGCATTCCGCTGGCCCGGAGCAACCTTGGCCCACGGCTTTTGTCCCAGCGATGTCCCCATCGGCTGTACAAATGCCTGAGTCGCTACAATCATCGGAGAAACATTCGGCATCCGCTGTGCACGGGGCAAAGGGTCCTTTTTTGAAGGTGCCCCCGATGCAAACGCCATGGTCTTGCCCACTGCACTGCCGCCCGCCATTGCAGGCCGGCAAATCCGTGCCGCAAGGAGCACCCTCTCCGCCGTCAGCGGGTGGTCCAAAGCCATCCGTAACACCGAAGAACCCTGCGCCTCCACCCACGGGAGCGCCTGTCGGGACGCCCGCGGTGCACATGCAATGCCCACCAAAGGAGCTAATAAAACCCCCGACGCAGGTGGTGACACTGTCGCAATTATCATCATCGGTGCAGGAGGAACCCATGGTGGTTGAAAGGGAGGTGCACACATCATTGGAGCAATTATCACAGGGGAGGCAATCATCATCGTCCTCGCAAGCTCCTCCCGGAGGGGCTTTGATTTCCCCCAAGTGGTTGGCCGGCACGAAATTATTCGGGTCGTTGACGAAGCCGCCGATAAAGTCTCCGATGGCCGAAGAACCGCCCACAAGAATGGCCTGCCTATGGCCGGCATCCGAGAATGTGGTGTTAAACTTATCCCGGATGGTGGAAGGGTCAAACGTGGCTGCATCATCGCCCATCTCTAGCCAACCCAGAGCGGCTGCCCGGGCGCTGGCCTCGTAATCAAAGGTGCCGCCCCAGGGGATGTTTTCCCAATCCCCTGCGATTGCCGGCGGTGGAAAGGTGGCGCCCATAAAGCCAAGGGCTGCCCCGGCTTTGGTGGGATCCGCAAAGCCGCCGTTTCTAAACATGTTGACTGCGGTCCTCCTGGCTTCGGGGTGATCAAAGATCCTAAAGCCCCCATCCAACGCGGGAAGGGCCCCGGCAAAACCACGGAAATCCTCCACTTCATATTCCCCGATTTCATCCGGTGTGAAATATCGGAACATGCCCACCATGGCGGCAGGGTCAAACTCAGTGCCGGCTTCTGTGTGGGTCGTTTCATAAGTCGTTTCCGCACCTGCGGCTGCGGCGCAAAAACTATCCCGGATTGTATCCATCATGATCACAAAGTTCTCAATGGAATCCTCCACGGGAATGTCATCATCCCCCACGGTTGTGCCGGCTGTGCCTGTGAATCCCGTCGGATCCCCACCCAAGGCCTCCCTCATGAGATCGGCCGGGTTGGCACCGGCCGTAGCACCGGCGATGGCATTGGCATGCGCTTCATACAGAGCTTCGGCATAACCACCCAGATCATCCGTCGAAGGGTCATCATCCCCCATGAGGGCGGATGTGGCCTGCACAATGCAATCGCGGTTCACCGTCAAGCTATCCTCCGAGCCCGTGCAATTGGCCAAATCATCGTTGCAAAAATATTCAAGCACCCCGTAAGCCGCGTCGGTTTCGGTATTGACAGGGGCGGCTAGGGCGTCACCGCTGGCTTCAGCGGCGGTGACATCCGCGGCTTCATATTCCTGGTAGGCATGGATGGGGACGCCCTCGGCGTCTTCCGCCACTAAAACGATGCCCGCCTCAAGTTGGGCGCTGGTGAGCCCTGTGACATCGCATGTTCCAGTGGAATCCGTTGTACAAGGAGTTCCTATCTCGGTTCCCGCCGTGTCTTCGGCATGGACTACAATTCCTTCAGCAGAGGCTTCTGTCACGGCCGCCTGCATCATGAGGCCCCTCACTCCCGAAGGTAATTTGAGCGCAGAAACATTGGTCGAAGGTTGCGAGACGCTGGCTTCAACTGATAAACCATCGCTGGAGCCGCTGCTACTGCCATCACTGCTGCTACTGCAATTGGCCGTGGCCATGATCATGATGAGTGGAATAACCCAAAATTTATTTTGGAAAAAAGAAAAAAAATTTTTCATGATGCCCCCTTATAAAGGATTCCCCCCCCATGACACAGCTTCCCAGTGAAGCAAAATATTTGCCATAAAATGAAAAATAAAATGTGGGAGAAATGAAGAACTTACAGAGGGATGTCTATTTAAGACCAAAGAATGGACATGAAAAAACTGCCGTTCTGATATTTTTTTGACGCTTTTGAAGATTGGATCTATATCAATTTGTCAAAGGACTAAGTTCTTTTGGCAAGCCAATCTTCCATGAATTTTAACACCTGATTTTTCTCGGGCTCATTAAACAATTCATGATAAAAGCCCTCAAAAATCTTGAGCGTTTTATCTTCCGAAGCAAGTCTTCTAAAAAATTTCTTGCTGCCATCCACATGGCAGATTTGATCCCCGCTTCCATGCATCATGAGGGCCGGAATGTGAATGCGATAGGCCAGCTTCAAGATATCCTTCTGGTTTTCATAAAGCTCTTTGGCCAGGCCCAGGGTTATTTTTTTTGAAACAAGCGGGTCATTTTCATAAGCTTCAACCACTTTGGGATCGTGAGAAATGAAGCGGCAATCAATTTCGTTGACGACCGAAAATTTGGGCATGAAACAAGCCAGTTTCAATCCGATCCACTTTTTAAGAAAAGGAATTTTGAGAACAGTAAGTATATTGGGGGAAAACGTGACAAAACCGGACAGACGTGAACGATATTTGGCCAGGTAATTTAAAACGATCTGCCCTCCCATACTGTGACCCACAAGAAAAACCTTGTGATCCCGTTCCGTTTTAAAGACCAAATGAACAAATTCATCCACATCTTTGAGGTAATGGGAAAAATCATCCGCAAAACTGCGCAAACCATCGGATTTTCCGTGTCCGCGGTGATCAAAGAGATAGACATTGTAATCTCTTTTCTGAAAATAATCGGCCACATGGGCATATCGCCCTGAATGTTCGTTAAGGCCATGAACAAAGATAAGCGTCCCCCTGGGTTTATCGTGGCCCCAGGTTTCATAGTATAAGCGATGATGATCGTGTGATTTAAAATAGGACTGGGTGGGTTTGCTCATAAATTTATCGGAAGTGCCTGCACGGATCTAAGCCATCCCTTTTTACCATTTCCATAATGAATAAAAAGCCACTGGTCCCCTTCTCCCATACCATGTTTAACCTTCACCCTTACCTTGGTCCCGTCAGCTAAAACATCGGATGGTTCAGAAGATACAAAAGAGGGATAAACAGGAACTTGTTTTTCTACAATGTAGTGATCCTGGGGGTTATATAAAAAAAGCAAATTCGTCAATAATCCAGAAAGGCACAAGAGAAACAAGATAAATGAGAAAAAAAATCCTTTTTTAAGGATGTTCTTTCTAAAAACCAAAAATAGAATAACAAACAAACACAGAAGAAAATAAGCACTTAAAGTGACCAGCCAAAGTTCATGACCAGTCAAGTAACTGCTCCAGAAAAAAGTTTTTTCGATCACGGATTCTATATTCAAAGACGTATTGTTTGTCGCATGTGTATGCTGCAGAATGAAATAATGATTGGCCCTTAAATCGGCATCTCTGGGAGCACGCATGAGGGCTTTTTTGGAATAAAGCAGGGCCAGACCCATGCGGTCAAGATAATAGGCCGAATTGGCTGCATTCCCGTAGACAAAGGCCCCCGCCTCCCCTTTCTTGATCAAAGTTTCATAAGCCTGGAAAGCCTCCTCATAATTTTTGGAGATATAGGCCTTGTTGGCTTGGATAAACAGAGGATCGGGCGTATCGGCAAAAAGGGAGCCTGAAAAAAGAATCAATAAAAATATCAAATAATAGGGTTTCATTTATAGTTTCTTGTCAATCTGTTCTATAAGTTTGGTTAAACGTGGGGCCCATTGATCCAATTCTGTCTTTTGGGGAACATGCCCGCCATAGCAAGTTTTCTCAAAACCAAGCAGTATTTTTTCAAATTCTGCCTTTTTATCCTGCCTGATACTTTTGGTTTCCAGAAAACGCATCATTTCCTGAAGTGTCAACCCTATTTGTTCAAGCCCCATGCGATTGCGCACATAAGTGCGAACAGCCTCCAGATGACAAGCCTGTCTTTCCCTAAGATCACTTAAGGAAGCCGCCTTGCGCATTGATTTTTTAAAAACCGCCAGTGCTTTTCTTGTCCTATATTCATTTTCATGGGCCTCCAGATACTTTTTTCTTTTCTGAAAAACATAAACAAATAAAACAAGAAAAGCGGGAATGAAAAATAAAAACAGCAAAAATTGCCGACTCAATTCTTTTGCCTTGGCTCTTCCCCATTCATCATGAATGGGAGCTAAATCTTCATTGGAAACAAGGATGGACCGGTCTGAACCCGGTCTCTGGATGGGCAAAACAGAAGAGGCCGATCCTCCTTTGACATGAAGAGTGAAGGGAGAACCGGTTAAGGGGACATAATTTCCTGTTTTAGGATCGAGCACACTTAATGAAAAAGGAGGAATTTGAAAGACTCCCTCTCTTTGGGGAACAAGGGCTACCTTGAATACTTTTTTACCCTGCAAGCCATCCTCGGCATGAGTGACATCCAGGGCTGGTTTGTCATCATATATTTTAAAATCATCCAGAGTTTCGGGCAAAACAAGCTTGGCGTCCTTAATATTTCCCTTGCCCGTCACTTCAAGGGTGAGGGTCGCCGAATCATCCATTGAAATATTTTCGGATGAAAGGGAGGTTTTTAAGGAGAATTCACCTACGAGATTTGAAAAATCAGGGGGTTGGGGTTCAGGCCATGGTTTTATTTTAAGATCAAGGGCGGGAGCCACCAAATTTTTGGGGCGCATATTGAGCCTGCCCATACGGAAAAAAGGGTCATTAAAAAATGAATCCGCCCTTTGGTCAGGCACCTCTACCCTTAGACTTGTCTCAGGAATGGAAAGATCCCCTGAACGCAAGGGTAAAAGAGCGATTATTTTTTCGCTCACAACATATTTTTGCCCGGAGAGGGTGGTGTAATATTTTTTTTCGGGGACAACCTCTTCCGACCAAAAATCCTTGAACTCGGGCAAACTTAATTGGGCCTGCCCCACATTTACCAAAGTATAAAACTTGAAAGTGTAAAGGATCTGCTCATTGACAAAGGGATTTTTATTGGTGAGCCCAGCTTCGATCCAATAGGGCTTCAAATCAGCCATATTTCTTTGTGTGCGATCAAGATAGGTTTGGGCATCTTCATCAGTAGGCACTTGATCCGGTTGTTGTGCGGGTTTTCCAGAGGGAACATGGGGGGATTTACTAATGGTCACTTCAAGAGGATTGGAAGTGTATTCTTTTCCGTTAAGAAAGACACTAACTCCTCCCATATTAAAATGACCTTCCTGTGTGGGAATAAGGATGTAACTATAGGCTTTCTGGCTACCCACTTGCCCATTGATGATTTGAAAGCTGGTGGAAGTCCCCGATGGAATAACCTTGAAAGCGGCCATGGAAGGAAGGCTGGGTTCAGTGGCCTGCATACTCCCTGAAACCGTCACGGTAAGAGTGAGCTCATCTTCAAGGCTCGCCCGGGATGGATCGATCGCAGCTTGAACAGAAACATCAGCCCGGCTTTCAGGCGCATGAAAAAATATCTGGGAAATAAAAATAAAAAATAAAAAATATTTTTTCATAACAAAAACTACCAATCCTTTTCGGGTTGGCGAGGATGCCTTCCCAAATCTTTTTGGATCATTTCACGCAATGATTTTCCTGGCGTATCTTCCAACGAATCAAGCCGTCGCTGGGCTTCTTTTTGACTCACTCCTTGCGAACCGCTTCCGGATTTGCCCATGGCGCCATCATTTTGTTCCCCCTGCCCTCCCTCTGTTTGTGAGGGGGGATTATGATCCATGTTTTGCTTTTGTTCATCCTTTTTTTCTTCACCTTCATTCTGCTTTGTCTCATTCTCCTTTTTCTGCTCAGCTTCTTCTTTTTTCTGGTTCTCCGAAGAGTTTTTATTTTCCGGTTGTGAAGAATCACCTGATTTTTTTTGGTCTTCTTTTTCTTCCTGATTATTTGATGATGAATCCTTATTGTCTTTTTGTTCCTGGTCGTTTTTTTCCTCTTCTTTATTTTCCTGATTTTTCTGCTCTTCCAACAATTTTTTTACAAAATCATGGTTAAGTTTGGCTTGCGTGTTCTTCGGATTGCTTTTAAGGGCTTTTTCATAAAAATCGAGGGCCTCCTTCAAATGCTCCTGCCTATAATGCGTGTTTCCCAGATTATAGAGGGCCTTTTCACGCAAGGAGGCATCCGGCGAATCAAGCGATTTAAGGTAAGCCCCTTCGGCCTCTAAAAACTTGCCCTCACGATAATAGCTGTTTCCCAAATTATAATAAAACCGGGGGGATTGGTTTGTTGAAAGGGCCTTTAAATATTCTTCTTCCGCCTTGTCGTATTTGTTTTGCAGATAATACCGGTTTCCCTTTTGGGCTTCCCAGGGGGCAAAGGCATGGCTTGAAGTTGAAAACAAGGACCCCAGAATAAAAACAGCCAAAAACATTTTTCCCATTCTTGAAACATCGGGCAAAAGAAAAATGATTAAAAATAAAATAAACCCAAGACCCAGGGGAATCTGAAAACGCTCGAGGGGAATGCGCTTTTGATCGGATTTGAATTCTTGTTCTTCTGTTACTTTTTTTATCCCCTGTTTATAAATCAAGTCGATGTCACGATCATCGGTTGTCGATTGAACATAGGTTCCCCCTGTTTGTTTGGCCAAATTTTCAAGAAAATCCTCATCCAGTCTGGAAATGACGAGTCCCCCATTTTCATCCTTCTTAAAACCTCCCCCACTCGATTCGGGAATGGGGCCGCCGGCCTCCGTGCCAAAACCCATGACAAAAACCTTCACCTCTTCTTTTTGAACTCGCTCCACCACCTGATTCCAAGCTCCACTTGTCGATTCGCCATCGGTCATCAAAATAATGGTTCTTGAACCCGAAGGGCTGGACCCAAAACCCTCCAGAGCTTTTTGGAAGGCTTCTTCCATATTAGTCCCTTGAGTGGGAATAAGCTCTGTATCAAGCTCATCTGTGAACAAGGAAAAAACTTCATGATCACTGGTCAGGGGGCAAGCAACATAGGCCTTGCCAGCAAAAGGAATAAGCCCAATGCGATCCCCATGAAGATAATCAAGAAGGTCCTTAAGTTCGCGCTTGGCACGTTCCAGTCTGTTTGGTTTGATGTCTTCAACCAACATTGAATTTGAAACATCCACCAAAACAAAAATATCCACCCCTTTTCGGTGTACCTCTTTAAGCTCATATCCCCATTGTGGGCGTAAAAGGGCGACCAAAACAAAAGTAAAAGCAAGAACCCAAAGAATTCCCTTGGGAAGAAGACGATGATGTTCCCATCCTGGCAAAACTTCAGGCCATAAGGGAGCATCTATCAAGCTTTGAAGACGTTTTTTTCTCCACTGGTAAGTGCTTCTTAAAAAAAGGGCGAGCCCGGGCACCAAAAACAAAATCGGCCACCATTTAAAATGGGCCCACATCATAGGGGCAACCTCATCAATAAGGTGTTTTCCAAAAGCAAACCACTCATCATCAATAACAAAGCAGCGCCCACAAACCAGAAATAGAGTTCGTTGACCTCTTTGAATTGTTTCATATTTACTTCCGTCTTTTCCAACTGGTCGATTGTGGCATAAATTTTTTGAAGTTCGGACGTGTCGGTCGCCTTAAAATAACGCCCTCCGGTAATGTTTGCTATTTCTTTAAGGCTGGCCTCATCCATATCCAGGCGCGCACGGATAATTCGTGTGCCAAAAGGCGTTTCCTGGGGAAAGGGAACTTCAAGATTACTTCCCACCCCAATTGTGTAAACCTTGATTCCATAATCTTTGGCAATCTGGGCCGCTGTGATGGGAGCCACTTCTCCGGCATTACTGCTTCCATCAGTAAGAAGAATAATGATTTTTGATTTTGTCGGTTTGTCTTTTAAACGTTTAACACTTGTGGCCAGGGCATTGCCAATGGCCGTTGACTCGCCTGCCATTCCTATACGCACAAATTTTAGAAAAGAACGGAGGATGTCATAATCAAGGGTGAGTGGGCATTGTGTAAAAGCAGTATCCCCAAAAATGACAAGCCCGATGCGATCGCTGACTCGGTGGGCAATGAAATCATCAACGACTTTCTTAATCACCTCCATCCGGTTTGTTCTTTGGCCCTCTATTTCAAAATCGAGGGCCTTCATGCTTCCGGAAGTGTCCAGGGTGAGCATGATATCAATACCTTCGGCTGTTATTTCCGTCGATTTAAACCCGGCTTGGGGTCGCGACAAAGCAATAATCAAAAGGGCTAACCCGACCATGAAAAAAAAACGTGGAAAATGAAATCGAATCGAATCTTTGCCTGTAATAGGAGAAAAAAGTTTCAATGAGGAATAACGAATGGAAACACCTTTTTTTTTACCCTGCCACCACCACACAAGGGGCAATAAAAGAAGAAGGAATAAAAAATAGGGACTGCCAAATTGAAAAAAAGATGTGGTCATGAATGTTTGGAAATGTCTTTTTTTAATAAGCCATCCAGACAAATGATTATATTTTTAATTTTTTCCATATCCACCTTAATACCTTCATTGTCACTGGGTTGGCCTGCAAATTTTATTTGGTCTGCCTTTTCGAAAAATGAAACGAGCTCACCAATGATTTCATTTGATAGCGCGATGGGCTTGTTTGTTATAAACAATTCTTTGATTTCGCTCGTTGATTTTTCCATGGCAGGAAATGAATAAGCCCGATCAAGGTATTCTCGTAAAATTTCAGACAGCTCAAAATATACAGAGTGACATAACTCCCCCTTGCCCCCTCTTAGCTTAAGAGGGGGTTGGGGGGAGTTAATCAGCAAATTAATGCCAATTTTGGAAAGTCTTTTTAAAGATTGTTCCAAGGGTGAAAGGGAGAGGATTTTTTTTTTGCGGTTTTTTAAAAATTGAAAAATCTTTATGATTAAAAAAATAGAAAGAAGCAGAGCCAGAATTCCAAATACAAAGAGCAGCACTTTTGGCCATAAAAACAGGACAATATTCTCGATATCCAGAATATCTTTCATGCTCTCAGATGATTGGGGGATGTCTTCCATAATAAATGGCGAGTGCCCCATGTAGGGGCGGTTCGTGAACCGCCCTTACACGGGTACACGAGGTATGCTTAATTTCTCCTTTTATCTCTAAAACGAAAAAATCGTATCAGGGTATCGATGTAATCTTCATTTGTTTTTAGAAAAAGGGCATCCATATTCATGCCCTGGAATTGTGCTGTAAGATTTTGGATACTCAATTTTTGATACTCATTAAATTTCCTTATGTTTTTGCCTCCCATGTTTTGGCCCAAGGAAACCCCCTCTTCTTCGGCACTTTTCAGGTTCACAAATGATTTCCCGGGCCAATTTAATTCCAAAGGGTCACGCATGATGAAATTAACAACATCGTATCTGCGCGAAACCGCTTTAAGCACGCTTTCAAAGCCTTCCGTCAAAAAATCAGAAATAACAAAACAAACACAGCGCCGATGGACCACCCTGCTTAAAAAATGAAGTGCGCCTTCAAGATTTGTTTTTTGCCCGATGGGTTTATGGGTCAGAATGCTCTTGACTACTTGCCAGACATGGCTTTTTCCTTTGCGGGGGGGCAGATAATATTCAACCCGGTCGGAAAATAAAATGAGGCCCACTTTGTCATTGCTGTTGGTGGCGGCACGGGCAAGAACAGCCGCTAATTCGGCAACCGCTTCTCTTTTCAATCTTTTTTTTGATCCGAAATAAAGGCTTTGTGATAAATCAACTACCAACATGACAGCCTGCTCTCTTTCTTCCCGATGGACTTTAATAAAGGGCTTATCCATGCGGGCTGAAACATTCCAGTCAATCAAGCGCACATCATCTCCGGGAATGTATTCCCTGACCTCTTCGAATTCCATGCCCCGGCCGCGGAAAGCCGTTTTATATTCGCCCGAAAACATTTCGTTGGCCAAATAACGGCTTTTAATCACAATGTTCTCGATTTTTTTGAGAAGTTCTGGTGAGAGCATCAAGGCACCTCAACGCCGTCCAAAATCTGTTGCAATAAAGAGTCACTGGTAAGGCCTTCGGCTTCAGCCTCAAAGGTGAGTAAAATACGATGGCGCATCACATCGTGGGCGATTGTCTTTACATCTTCGGGAATGACGTAAGCCCTCCCTTTAAGGAAAGCCAAACCCTTGGCCGCCATGTGCAGATTAATGGAGGCTCGCGGGGAAGCCCCATAACGGATGTAGGGGCCAAGCTTTAGTCCGTACTCTTCGGGTTGGCGCGTGGCAAAAACAAGGCGGATGATGTAATCGTTAAGCTTGGGATCGATATAAATTTTGCGAATGACCTCGCGCATCTCCAGAATTTTTTGCGTACTTAAAACAGCCCTGGGTTCAGCACTCATTTTATTGGCCACACGTTCCATGATTTGAAACTCTTCCGCTTTTGAAGGGTAACTTACATTCAACTTCAGCATGAAGCGGTCCACCTGGGCTTCAGGCAAGGGATAGGTGCCTTCCTGTTCAATGGGATTTTGTGTGGCCAGCACAATAAAGGGCTCTTCCAACTTAAAAGTTTGCTCCCCAATGGTGATCTGTTTTTCTTGCATGGCCTCCAAAAGAGCGCTTTGCACCTTGGCCGGGGCGCGATTGATTTCATCAGCAAGAATAATATTGTGAAACAAGGGGCCGCGCTTTACATAAAACTCCTGGGTTTTTGGATTGTAAATTTGGGTTCCTAGAATATCGGCGGGCAATAGATCGGGAGTAAATTGAATGCGCTGAAAGGAAGCGGAAATAACCCGGGCCATTGTTTTGACCGTGGTTGTCTTGGCTAGTCCCGGCACCCCCTCAACCAGAATATGCCCATCGGTCAATAAACCCAAAAGAAGTTTACTCACCAGATCTTTTTGGCCGACAATGGTTTTTTCGATTTCGTTAAAAGCTTGGGAAACAAGCGAATGGAAAGACCTAACTTCTACCGACAATTCATCTAAATTCATGCAACCTCCCTTTGAAGAGCTGCATTATCCAAAAAAACTCTTCTTTTTGGAACTTCTTTTATTGTTGTGATGAATAGGGGCATTTTTATCAAAACTTTCTTCCAAGCGTTGAAGTAATTCTTTTTGATCCTTGCTTAAATTTCTTGGAGTTTCAACGTGTACAACAATAATTTGGTCTCCGTGATGTTTGGAACGAAGATGCGGGACACCCCTGCCTTTAAGAACAATGGTTTCCCCATTTTGAATTCCTTCGGGAATGGAAATTTCCTCTTCTCCATCGATGGTAGGAACCTTTATTTTTCCCCCTAAAGCCGCCAAAGCCATATTCACGGCCAGCTCTGTAACAATATGTTCCCCTTCCCTTTTAAAATTCTCATGTTCTTTCACTAAAAGATGAACATACAAATCCCCCGCCGGGCCCCCATGCAGGCCGGCTTCCCCCTCGCCATGAATCATCAAACGAATCCCGTTTTCAACACCTGCAGGAATGGAAACATCAATTTTTTTGGAAGTACGTACGGCCCCCTGCCCCCGGCATTCATCACAAAATTCCTTTATTTTGTGACCAACCCCATGACAAGCCGGGCATGTTGTACTAATAGTGAAAAAGCCCTGATTATGCCGGACCTGACCATGCCCCTGGCATTGGGGGCAGATATGGGGCTGACTCCCCTTTTTAGCCCCTGATCCTTCACATTCGGGACAAGGGATACTTTTATGAACTTGAATGATTTTTTTAACCCCTTTACAGGCTTCCATGAAATCGATTTCGAGCTCATAACTTAAATCTGAACCTTGCCTGGCCCGGGTGCGCGAACGACCGCGCCCTCCTGAAAAACCAAAAAAATCCTCAAAAATATCACCAAAGGAATCAAAAACCTCATCAACACCCGAGAAGCCATGAAAACCGCTTCCTTGGAGCCCACGGTGCCCAAACTGGTCGTAGAGCTTCCTTTTGTTCGCATCGGAAAGCACTTCATAAGCTTCGGAGGCTTCCTTGAAAAGTTCTTCAGCTTTTTTGTCGCCAGAATTTTTGTCGGGATGATATTGAAAAGCCAGTTTACGGTAGGCCTTTTTGATGTCGGCTTCGGTGGTCGTTTTACTTACCTGCAAGACTTCGTAGTAATCGCGTTTCATAAAATTTTTCTAGAATAATGCTCTATGAATCTTTGTCAATTGTTTGAGTGATTTTTGTATCGTAAGGATACTTCACGCCTCCTACAATGAATCAATCTTCTTTGAAGCAATCTTTCGTTCCGAACTATTAAGAATGGCTTTACGCAAACGTACATTAAGGGGAGTTACCTCAACCCACTCATCATCCTTGATAAACTCGATGGCCTGTTCCAGCGTGGGCGGAAGAACGGGGGTTAAAATAACGTTTTCGTCCTTACCGGCGGCACGCATGTTGGTCAGTTTTTTGGTGCGAGTGACGTTAATTTCCAGGTCATTATCGCGATTATGTTCACCCACAATCATGCCTTCATAAACGGCCGTCCCCGGTGTAATAAAAAAACGTCCGCGATCTTCCAAATGAAAAAGCCCATAGGGAATGGCTTCCCCCATCCTGTCTGAAATAAGCGAACCACTGATACGGTGAACAATGTCTCCACGATGGGGTTCATATCCTTCCAGATAAGCATTCATGAGGCCGGTGCCTTTGGTGTCCGTTAAAAATTCGCCGCGATAGCCTATAAGCCCTCGCGACGGGATTGAAAATTCAAGACGCACACGCCCTTCCCCAAAAGGCTGCATATTTTTCATGACCCCTTTGCGCAAAGCAAGCTTTTCAATGACAATGCCCGTAAAACTATCGCCGCAATCGATGACCAGATTTTCAATAGGTTCGCATTTTTGTCCATTGATTTCCTTGAACAAGATCTGGGGTTTCCCCACGCACAATTCAAAACCTTCACGGCGCATGGTTTCAATAATCACGGCCAATTGAAGTTCGCCCCGACCCTTGACGATCATGGTTTCGCCGTTTGCATCCATTTCAATCTGAATGGCCACATTGTAGAGAATTTCTTTTTTCAAGCGGTCCCAAATACGCGCCGACTGGACATACTTGCCCTCTTTTCCGGAAAAGGGTGAAGTGTTCGGCATAAAACGCATGGCCACGGTGGGCTCATCCACCAAAATACGGGGCAATGCCTTGGGAGCCTCTACGGTACAAATGGTGTCCCCGATTTTCACTTCATCAATACCCGACAAAATAACAATGTCGCCGGCTTCCACCCTATCAACTTCCTGAAATTGAATTCCCTGGTAAAGCTGAAGTTTTGAAACTTTAAGTGGTTTGATTTTATTGTTTGCATCCACACACAAAAGGGCGTCGTTCTTTTTGGCCTTGCCGTGGAAAACCTTGCCAATGGCCAAACGCCCCAGATAGTCTGAATATCCCAGATTACACACCAACATTTGAAACGGTTCTGTATCGTCATAACTGGGAGGGGGTAATTTATTGATAATGGCTTCAAATAAAACTTTCAGATCGGTCTCGGTTCCATCCAATGCTTTTTTGGCAATGCCGTCGCGACCAATGGCATAGAAAAAAGGAAAATCGATTTGTTCATCGGTGGCACCCAAATCAATATAGAGTTGATAAATTTCATCCAAAACTTCCTTGGGGCGTGAATCCTTGCGGTCAATTTTATTGACCACAACCATGGTTTTTAATTTAAGCTTCAATGCTTTTTGAAGAACAAAACGGGTTTGGGGAAGCGGACCTTCGGCAGAATCGACAAGTAAAATGACTCCATCGACCATCATCAGGGCGCGTTCAACCTCACCTCCAAAGTCAGCATGCCCCGGGGTATCCACAATATTTATCTTGATTCCATTGTAACTGACCGAACAATTTTTAGCGGCAATCGTAATACCCCGCTCGCGTTCCAAATCAAGGTTATCCATCACACGGTCCGAAACGGCTTGGTTGTCACGATAAAGCCCTCCCTGACGGAAAAGATGATCCACCAGAGTCGTTTTCCCATGGTCAACGTGGGCAATAATGGCGATGTTTCTAATTTTGTCGTTTATCTGTTTCATAAAGAGTTGGCTTACTTAGGACGACTAAAATCGGGATGCAAGGTAAATTCCCTGAAAACTTGAAGTTTTTTTAATCCCAAGGGTTGACAGATGAAAGTTTTTACCTATCTATGGGGCTTGTTTGTGAGGGCATGGAAGCTTTATCAAATATTGTGAATTATTCACAAATTTAACATCAAACAGGAGAAAACAATGGCTAAGAAAGCAAAAGTAATCGGAATTGACCTTGGAACCACTAACTCATGCGTCGCAGTGATGGAAGGCAGTGAGCCAAAAATCATTCCCAATCAGGAAGGGGCCCGTACAACACCCTCTGTTGTGGCCTTTACCAAAGATGGGGAAGTTTTGGTGGGTCAGGTAGCCAAACGCCAAGCGATTACAAATCCTGAAAATACTGTTTATTCCATCAAACGATTTATGGGACGAAAATTTGAGGAAGTCCCCGGAGAAATTACCCTTGTTCCTTACAAAGTACTCAAACGTGACAATGGAGATGTCTCGGTCGATATTAGTGGCAAAAGCTATTCTCCTCCTGAAATTTCCGCAAAAATTCTACAAAAACTGAAAAGTGCCGCCGAAGATTATCTGGGCGAAAAGGTCAATGACGCCGTCATTACAGTGCCCGCTTATTTTAACGATGCCCAACGCCAGGCCACCAAAGATGCAGGAAAAATCGCCGGCCTGAATGTTTTGCGCATTGTCAACGAACCAACCGCGGCTTCCCTTGCTTATGGGTTGGACAAGAAAAAAGACGAACTGATCGCTGTCTATGACTTTGGAGGCGGTACCTTTGATATTTCCATTCTTGAAGTAGGGGAAAACGTCGTTGAAGTGGTCGCTACCAATGGGGACACTCATTTGGGCGGGGATAATATCGACCAAAAAATCATTGATTATCTTATTGCTGAATTCAAGAAGGACCAGGGCCTGGACGTTTCCAAAGACAAAATGGTGCTTCAACGTTTGAAAGAGGCGGCTGAAAAAGCAAAAATTGAGCTTTCAAGTGCCTTGGAAACTGAAATCAATCTGCCCTTTCTTACTGCCGATGCCAGTGGGCCTAAACATTTAAACATCAAGCTTACCCGCGCCAAACTTGAATCGCTGTGCGAAGAGCTCATCTTAAAATCATTCGAACCTGTAAAAAAATGTCTGGCCGATTCCAACAAAAAAGCTTCGGATATTGTTGAAATTGTCATGGTGGGCGGGCAAACACGCATGCCGCGCATTCGCGACGAAGTGAAAAAATTCTTCGGCAAGGAACCTCACATGGGGGTTAACCCCGATGAAGTGGTCGCTGCCGGGGCCGCCGTTCAAGGAGGTGTGCTTACCGGTGAAGTGAAAGATCTGCTTCTTTTGGATGTCACCCCCCTCTCGCTGGGTATTGAAACACTGGGAGGCGTCATGACAAAACTCATCGAACGGAATACGACCATTCCCACACGCAAGTCACAAACATTTTCAACAGCGGCAGACAATCAAACCAGTGTCGAGATTCATGTGTTGCAAGGGGAGCGTGAAATGGCCCGCGATAATCGTACTCTTGGGCGCTTTCATTTGGATGGTATTCTTCCGGCCCCTCGTGGCATGCCCCAGGTAGAAGTCACTTTTGATATTGATGCCAACGGCATTGCCCATGTTTCCGCAAAGGACAAAGCCACGGGTAAGGAACAAAAAATCACCATCACGGCTTCTTCCGGTTTGTCGGAACAGGAAATTGACAAGATGGTCAAGGAAGGCAAGGAACACGAAGCGGACGACAAAAAGAAACGTGAAGAAATTGAAACCAAAAACCGTGCCGACGGGCTTGTGTTTGAAGTTGAAAAAAACTTGAAAGAACACAAGGACAAGCTGGCAGCCGCCGATGTCAAAACCATTGAAGACGCTTTGGAAAAAGTAAAAAAAGCCATCAGCGATAACGATACGGACAAAATCAAGAGCAGCATGGAAGAACTGCAACAGGCCTCCTTTAAAATTGGGGAAGCCATGTACAAAACAACCAATGCCCAAGGAGCCGCTCCCGGTGCTGAAGGGTCCGGTGAGCCTAAAAAAGAAGAACCCAAAAAAGACGACAATGTCGTCGATGCCGAGTTTGAAGAAAGTAAATAATGTCTTGCCTCGTATGAGAAAAGAAAAAGGACATGGTGAGCTTGTCCCGCACACGGGACCCCGCTACGCGGTGGTCGAACCATCACCCGCGTGGGGCCGAATCATGGTTCGACGGGGCTCACCATGTCCCGGAATTATATCCAGTCATTTATGCAATCCTACGAGGTCTCCCCTCCCCATTCTCATTTTAAAAACAAGTCTTTGAGGGAAGGTTTCCCGCATACTTATTCCGTTAGAACCAATAATATTAAATAATTTCAATTGGTTAAATAAATTCTTTCTTGGCAACCTTTTTGCTTATACTAATTCTCGGTGGATAAAAAAGGAGTCAAGACTATGAAAAAATCATTTTTAAGTTTTATCATTATAACCTCGTTTGTTTTCTTAGGGGCCTGTAGCGATGACAATCATGGCGACGGCGGTGGTGGCCCTGAAATTTTAGGCCTCATGGATGGCAATGGAGGCATGGTTGAGGAAGTCCGTGAAGGAGACAGCTTAACGGTTGTCACCACTGATGATTGTAAAATAGAAGATGGATGCACCGTTCATATTGATGGTGATGAAGCTGAAATAGATGAAAGTGTGGATTTAAGTCTTGATGAAGTAAAAGATGTCAAAGCAGGTAAAGATCTCAAAAAGTCCAAAAAAACTGTGTTTGCCAAAGCCCTCAAATACGATTCGGCCATGCTGGTGGGTGCCAATGACGAAGATGATGATTTGGTAAAATGTGATTGGGAGAATTGTGACGGCTGGTGCATGGATGCATGTGAAGATGCTTCTATCGATGAAGATTATGACGCATGCGTTGATGAATGTAATGAAAACATTTGTTCCAAAATTGATGAGGATGCCGTCCGGTCAGCAAAAGATATTGATAAATGTGATTTTGCAAAAATAACAAAGAAAACAAAAAAAGAAAAAACCAAGGCCGAAAAAACTTTTGATAAAGAACACGTCACAGTTCCTCTTTTACGCATGCCCCAGGCCAGCTGCGGTAAGTCAGGCACAACCACTTTAAGCCTCACTTTAAAATACGGGAAAAACCAAAATCATGAAAGCAAACCTTACGAAGTAAACTATATTTGCAATAGACGGAAGGTGATCTCAATTCCCGGATATTCTTTTCTCTCTTGTCAAACCAATAATGATTGCCAAAATGGCCAAATATGTAAGACCATGCAAAGAGGTGCAAACAAAGTATGCCAAGGGGACTTCAATCCACAGGGTATCGTGGAAAACATACGAAGATTGCAGAACTTGCGACGTCAGTAAAACCAATAGAATTCATATAAAATCTCTTATCATCGAAAACACATCCATCGAACGGATGTGTTTTCTATTTGGGGGGAAGGAAAGTTTCTTATTTAAAAGCAAAGGAACCAACATATGCTCAGGGCAAAGCGAACCATGCGATGCTTTGTGTTCGGGGTGTTCGTACTTTTCACGCAAATCAAAGCCGGGCTTGGCTGAAACAATCACATCCCCACATCGGGGGGACTGAAACAAAAGATATAATTGCATGAAGATATCAGGATAATGGGAATCAAAAGTGGCATCGATGGAAGCATCCAGGTCAAGAGCTACTTCCTTCTGGCTATTCGCCCAAATGCCCAAGGGCTCTCCATGCGTCCATCGATAAACCAGGTTTCCTTCATTCACCTTATACGCCCCATGTCCCCGCTCGGTAAGCAAATGAATACTGCCATCCTGCCCTTGACAGGCCAAGATATCCACCTCGGGCCTTAATCGCAACTCATCTAAGAGTAGCCCCTGCTCTTGCAAGTCTTCAAAAAAGAGGCGCCCTTCCCAACCTTTTTTTCCCTTGAAATAAAGGTGGGTCATCCCATTGCCTGAAACCATGGAAGCCGCTTCAAAATTGAATTTAAAAATATTGGTGTAGTAAAAGGTTTTGATTCCTTTTGAATCCAGAAAGGGACCAATGTCAAAATGCGTATGTGTTTCCGAAAGCCCATGGTCAGCGACAATGGCCAAGAGAGTATCTTCATACATGTTTTTTGATTGAAGTTTTTCAATGATCTTTCCTACATTAGCGTCCAACTCTTTATAGGCCTGTCTTGCCCTGGAATGAAACGGGCTGGAGCGATGGGAATATTCATCGATGCCCGGGAATACCACAAACATGAAGTCAAAATCGTCATCGATGGCGGCTAGTGCCTTGTTGGTCATGGCCGTATCCACAAATGACCAATGGTCGGTCAAATGGGCGTAATAAACATACCAGATTCTCATCCCGCTCGTTTTATCAACCCCCTTTCCGAACTTGCGTCGAATATTATTGAGGATGCTCACCGGATTTTTTGAAAGTTCAAAGATAGTCCGTACCTTCGGATCCAAATCGGAAGGCAATAACATGGTTTCAAGCCCGACATAACTGCGGAAACTTTTAAAACCCCAACCGTGCTTGGCATAATGGTCTTTATCAAACCAGCGAATGCCCGGCACATTGCAAGGCCCCGGATGAAGACCCGTTAAATAAGGAAGATAGGCCGGCCCCGTAGTGGAAGGAAAAGCCGTGACCATGGAAGTAGAAACGCCCTTTTCGGCAAAATAACGGGCCAGGTTTGGAAGATGCCCCTTCTTTAACTCATCTTGCAAAACATCGGGCCTGGCTCCATCGGCCAAAAAAAGAATGCAACGTTTCATTGCATTTCCTTCAGTTTGTTTTCCATGCGTTCAATAAGATTGGGATAACCATTTTTTGTAATAATGGTGTTGAATTGAAATTTATAGTTTTCAACCAGGGAAGCGTCATCGACGATGACATCGTATATTCTCCATCCATACGGTGTTTTTTTCAGAAGATAATGGATGTTTAAATCAATCTTTTCGGAGGGCACAAAAAGAATACTTGAAACCTTGGCCATGGTTTTTTCGGCATCAAGATAGCTTTCACTCTTGTATTGGATCTTGTACGGTTTTGATTGGTCTTTGACTTGTTCCTTTGAAAAAATGGCTTTTCGTTCCAAAAGGCGGGTCATCAAATCGCTAAAATAATGCCGGTCTTTTTCGGATAAAGGCTCCCAGTGTTTATCCAGAGCCAAGCGGCACAATTCATACAAATCAAAGGTGCCACGGATAATTTTTGCTTTAAGCTTCAGATTGTCCTGCACGTCTTCAGAAGTTAAACCAGGACCTGTTTTGTAAGATTCAACTTTCTTGTCCAAATCCTGAATGGCCTGGGTGGGTGTGGGAAACTTGTCCGGGGGCAAGGGAGTCAAGGTTTCTTCCTGTTGAGCCAGTGGATCCGATGAAGGAATAATGGCTTCCTGTGATTGCTGGGAGCTACACCCCTTTCCACACCCGGATAAAAGAGCCAATAAAAATAAACCAAGAACCAGAGAATAAAGTTTCATGTCATCTCCTTAAGATTTCATCGTATTTTTTGGGATAAGCTCACCGATTTTTCTCTTTAACGAATAAACCGCCAGATTGTAGTTAAAAATAGCCTCCAATTCCCTACCCTGAAAAATAAGATAGGACTGAATGGCCTCCAAATAATCCTTTTTTTCACCAATGCCAATATCCATATTACTCTTGGTTAAAAAAACCATTTGGCGGGCCGCTTTTTTTGCTTCGATGGCCTGGGTCAAAAGAGTTTCCGCTTCTCTAAGGTCAAGATAGGATTTTTCAATATCCAGATCCAAAGCCTGAAAAGCTGTTTTCTTTTCAAGCAAACTTTTATTGAGCTCCGCCTGGGCTTGTTTTACCTTGGCGCGCGTTTTGACAAAATCGAGCTCCCCTTTCAGCTCAAAACCAATCCCTGCCTTGGTAAAGTTAAAAGGATTATTAAAACTATCCTCATCACTGCTGCTTCCCCTTATGTTGGGGGCCCGTCCGATATCAAAAAAACCACCCATCCCCAGGTTGGGCGCATAATTAAGTTTTTCCAGTTTCAGTTTTTTCTCAAGAGCCTCTATGCCCGTGGCTAAAAGTTTATATTCGGGCAAATACTGATGGGCCTTATCAACATAAGCATTCAAGGACAAAACTTTATAGGAAACCTGCTTTAAATCCACATCCATCAAATCAACAGGGGCATCATGGTCAACACCAATAAGCAATTTTAAACCACTGAGAGCAAGCTCTTCTTTTTTGTTGGCTTCTTCCAGTTTGCGTTCAACTTCATAGATAGCCACCTTAAGCCGCAAGATTTGAAGCTGGTCGTGGACTGAATCTTTTTCAAGCTCGTTAATTTTTCCCTGAAGGGCATCATGGGCCTGTTTGCCTAAAGCCTTCAGGTCACGTGCCAACAAAATTCCCTGATAGACCTGATAAATTTTCAGGATAGTTTCATCGGCTGATCTTTGACTTTTAAGTTCGGCCGCATCAATCCCCAGCTCTGCCAATTCTTGGGCCGTCTTGATTTTTCCAAAAGTGCTCACGGCACTTCCCACTTCCACCTTGAAATTGTTAAATACACTGATATCCCCGTCAAAAAAACTGCCGGAAGCATTGTCTGTGTCTTCGGGCACGGGGGCTATGCGATGCTGATATTTTATGACAGGAATGAAGTTGGGATGAGCTTCAATCCGTTTGGCCTTGGAAACCTCAATATCCTGAACAGAGGCTAAAATCTGGCCATTTTCACGAAGGGCCATGGTGACACATTGATTAAAGTTGAGTCGTAGGACACCACTCCCTTGAGCGCTGGCCAGAGCTGGAAAAAGAATAACAAAAAGAAAAGTAAATTTTCTAACTGAGCTTTTCATGTCAAAAATAATTTTTTTTTAAAAGAAGTCTTCAGATCAACCCTTCGACAAGCTCAGGGTGTCCTTATATCGGACATGGTGAGCTCCGTCGAACCATAACATTTTTTATGAAATCCCAACCATTTTACGAATACGCAAGCGAAGGGCATTCAATTTGATGAAGCCCTCGGCATCTTTTTGGTTGTAGACGGTGTCTTTTTCAAAAGTGGCAATTTCCTGGTTAAAAAGACTGGCCTTTGCCTTTCGGCCCAACACAGTGATATTACCCTTATAAAGTTTCAAACGCGCCGTGCCTGTGACGTTTGATTGTGAGTCATCAATCAGGTTTTGGAGAAGTTCGCGTTCGGGGGCATACCAAAAGCCGTAATAAACAAGCTCGGAATATTTAGGGATGAGACCATCCCTTAAATGCAAGACTTCGCGGTCCATGGTCAGCGACTCAACAGCGCGGTGAGCCACATGTAAAATGGAACCGCCCGGAGTTTCATAAACGCCACGGCTTTTCATGCCCACAAAACGGTTTTCAACAAGATCCACACGGCCTATTCCATGTTTGCCACCAAGCATGTTTAATTTGGCAAGCAACATAGCCGGGCTCAATTTTTCACCATTGACCGCAACAGGGTTTCCTTTTTCATAGTCGATTTCAATAATCTCGGGCTTGTCAGGGGCGTCTTCAGGAGAAACCGAAAGGAGGAACATATCATCAGGGGGCGCCTTCCAGGGGTCTTCCAAAATTCCTCCTTCAAAACTGATGTGCAACAAATTACGGTCAGAGCTGTAAGGTTTTTTGGGTGTGACGGGCACAGGGATGCCGTGCTTGGCCGCATAATCAAGGAGGGACTGACGTGAATCAAGGGACCACTCGCGCCAGGGGGCAATCACATGAATGTCCGGCTTTAAGGCGTAGTAAGTAAGTTCAAAACGCACCTGATCATTGCCCTTGCCTGTGGCCCCGTGGGAAACGGCATCACAACCTTCTTTTAGGGCAATTTCAATCTGACGTTTGGCAATTAAAGGACGGGCAATGGAAGTTCCCAACAAATAACTGCCTTCATAAACCGTATTCGCACGCAACATAGGAAAAACAAAGTCCCGCACAAACTCTTCCCGAAGATCATCAATATAAATTTTGGAAGCACCCGTCTTTTTGGCTTTTTCATCCAGATGGTCCAACTCTTCTCCCTGCCCCAAATCAGCCGCAAAACAGACAACCTCGCACTGATATGTCTCGATAAGCCATCTTAAAATGACGGAAGTATCCAAACCACCAGAGTAAGCGAGAACTACTTTTTTGATTTTTTTTGTCATGAAATCGCTCTCCCTATCATGGGCGCAGCAAGCAGCGCCCCTACGTTAACAAATATTCCAACAAAGCCATTTGCACATACAGCCTGTTTTCCGCCTCATCAAAAACCACAGAATGGGGGCCATCTAAAACCTCATCAGTTATTTCTTCTCCGCGATGGGCCGGCAGGCAGTGAAGCACAATGACATCGGGACTCGCTTTTTGAAGCAGGGCCCGGTTGATCTGAAACCCCTTGAATTTTTTTCTTTTTGCCTGGGAAACCTTTTGCCCCATTGAAAACCAAGTGTCCGTATTGATTACATCGGCATGAGCCACCGCCTCAAGCGGTTTAGATGTTAATCCAATGGACTCAATTCCTTTAACACTAGAAACAAGTTCTTTGGAAGGCCCATATCCCTTGGGACAGGCCACGTGAAGATTAAAATTCAATAACAGGGCCGCTTCAATCCAGGTGTTTGTCATATTGTTGCCATCACCAATGTAGGCGATTTTCAAATCATCCCATTTCCCTTTTTTCTCCAGGATGGTCATAAGATCGGCAAGCACCTGACAAGGATGGGCGTCATCGGTTAATCCATTAATCACAGGAATGGAAGCATGGCTTGCCAATTCTTCCAGATCGGCCTGGGAATAAGCACGCAAAACAAGGGCATCCAGATAACGCGATAAAACCCGGGCGGTATCCGCATAGGTTTCCCCACGGGAAATCTGGCTTGAAGACTGGCTGAGATAAATACTGGTGCCCCCCAGCCTTCCCATGGCTACCTCAAATGAAATACGCGTACGCGTTGATTCTTTTTCAAAGATAAGTCCCAACACCTTCCCATTTAAAAGAGTCAGTGGCTGACGATTTTTTTTGAAATAAAGGGCTCTATCCAAAATGGATAAAATGGTTTCGGCCCCCAAATTTTTTAATGTAAGACAATGTTTCATTTATTATATTTTAGCGTCATAAATAACTGCGCATTTCTGTCATCCCCGAATGATTTTGTCGGGGATCCACTATTTGAGCAATGTAGATTCCCGATAAAAGCACTCGGGAATGACGATATGAGAACATACACAATCATTTAAGATGTCATATTTAGCTCGCCCAGGATTTGGTCGAGGATAAGGGCCGCTTTTTTAATTTCTGCCTTTGTAACAACCAAAGGGGGAACGAAACGCAGAGTTTTATTTTGGATACAATTAAAGAGCATTCCTTTGTCCCTGGCTTTGGCTACAACCTGTGATGCCAAATCGTCTTTTAAATCACAGGCCAGCATCAAACCACGTCCACGTACGTTTTCAATCACAGGATGTTTTTCTTTAAGCTTATGGAGAATTTGCAGGAAATACGATCCTTTTTCCAGAATCTTTTCCAAAAAAGATTTTTTTGAAATAACCGATAAAATAGCCAACCCTACAGCACACGCCAGGGGATTTCCTCCAAAGGTGGAAGCATGAATGCCGGGTCTGGCCACCGATGCGATTTTATCGGAAGCCAAAACAGCGCCCACAGGAAAGCCACAGCCCAAGCCCTTAGCCAAGGCCACCATGTCGGGAGTAATGCCGGTTTGCTGATAAGCAAACAAAGAACCAAGCCTCCCCATCCCCACCTGCACCTCGTCTAAGATAAGCAAAATATTTTTTTGGGAACACAGTTCTCTTAAACGGGACAAATAGGAAGCATCAGGGATATTGACTCCGCCTTCGCCCTGAACGGGCTCTACCAACACAGCGCACGTTTTTTCTGTAATGGCCCCGGAAATTTTTTCAATATCGTCATAAGGGACAATTTTAAATCCTTCCACCAGAGGGCCAAAACCTTCCCGGTATTTCTTTTGTGCCGTGGCCGATAAAGCGCCCAAGGTTCTTCCATGAAACGAGTTTTCACAAACAATAATTTCATACCTGTCTGAAGAATAATTCTTGATGCTGTAATACCTGGCCAGTTTGATACAGGCTTCAACAGCTTCAGCTCCTGAATTGCAAAAAAAAGCCTTATCCAGGCCGGAATATTTTATTAATTCGGAAGCCAGCAACCCCTGCTCCCTTATTTCATACAAATTAGACAAGTGAATAAGCCGCACTGCCTGGGCTTTAATGGCCTTGACCATGGCCGGATGAGCATAACCCAAATTGTTTACAGCCACACCCGCGACAAAATCGAGATATTTTTTTCCTGATTCATCCCAAAGAGTGGCTCCCCTCCCCTTGACAAAAGAAAGAGGAATGCGGGCATAGGTGGGCAAAACATATTTTTGGAATAAATCATGGGTCGGCAAAATTGGGGGTTTTTTGGGAGACATGATCGTTGAAAAATATTAATGGGTGATAAGGGTTCCAACCCCTTTATCAGTGAAAATTTCAAGAAGAAGGGCATGTTGAACCCGGCCATCAATAATATGGACCGACTGTACCCCTTTTTCCAAAGCCTCCATCGCACATTTAAGTTTTGGAATCATCCCCCCTGTCGCCACACCTGTATCAATCAATTTTTTGCTTTCAGCCAGGGTGAGTGTGGGGATAAGACTTTCTTCCTTGTTTTTAACTCCGTTAATATCCGTCATCAGCAATAATTTTTCGGCCTTTAAAGCCCCTGCCACATTGGCCGCCACGAAATCGGCATTAATATTAAGCGACTCGCCCGTCTCGGAAACCCCCACAGGGGCAATGACGGGAATAAAAAGCGAGTCTTCCATCTTTGTGATCACATCCGTATTGATTTTATCAACAACCCCCACCAAGCCCATATCGATGAGCTCGGAGGTTTTTTTTGTCTTTTTTACTTTCTGCGGATCCATTCTGGAGGCCTGGATAAGCTGGCCATCTTTGCCGGAAAAACCAAGGGCAGAACCACCGTTTAAATTGATGAGCCCGACTATTTCCTTGTTCACTTTCCCAACCAACACCATTTCAACCACATCCATGGTGTCCGAATCGGTAATACGAACTCCGTTATGAAACTTGGGTTCAATACCCATTTGCTTCAACACTTTTTCTATTTGTGGCCCGCCCCCGTGCACAATCACCGGATGTAGCCCGATCAGCTTCATCATGATGACATCCCGCGCAAAACTTTTCTTGAGCCCTTCATCTTCCATGGCATGTCCGCCATATTTAACAACCAGGCGCTTTCCCTTGAATCTTTGAATATAGGGAAGGGCTTCCATCAAGATTTTTGCTTTTTCGATCAGTTCTTCCATTATTTTCTCCGTAAATCTAATCGATGAACGGGTACCAAACGGAGTCGAGATGGCCCTTCGACCCCTCGACTCCGCTCGGGGACCACTTCGCTTGGGGACCAAACATTTACAAAATATAACGACTCAAATCCTGGTTTTTCATCACCGTGGCCAAGCATTGTCTTACATACTTGGCATCTACAACAAACTTTTGTCCCGATTTTTCGCTGGCATCAAAGGATATTTCATCCAAAACACGTTCCATAATGGTGTAAAGCCTGCGAGCTCCGATATTTTCCATTTGTTCATTGGCCAATGCGGCCAACTTCGCTACTTCCCTTAAACCCTCTTCAGTAAGATCAAGTTCAACCCCTTCGGTGGCCAAAAGCGCCTTGTACTGTTTTGACAGTGAGTTTTGGGGTTCTGTTAAAATACGGATAAAATCTTCTTCTTTAAGCGATTGCAATTCCACACGAATGGGAAAACGCCCCTGTAATTCAGGAATAAGATCGGAGGGCTTTGAAACATGAAACGCCCCCGCCGCCACAAACAAGATATGATCGGTCTTTACCATTCCATAACGCGTACTGACAGTGCTCCCTTCAACAATGGGTAAAATATCGCGTTGCACCCCCTCGCGTGAAACATCGGGCCCGCGGCCAGAGCCTTCACGCGAAGCGATTTTGTCAATTTCATCGATAAACACGATTCCATTTTGCTCGACACGAACAATGGCTTTTTTAACTACCTCATCCATTTCTATTAATTTGGCGGCTTCCTCGGTTGTAAGAATTTTAAGCGCCTCTGGCACTTTCACCTTTTTTCGTTTACGCCCCGCGGGCATCATGCCTGAAAACATTTCTCGCAAATTTTTTCCGATATCTTCCAGGCTGCCACCGGCTGTCACCACTTCGATCATGGGCATTCCACCGGAACGTGGACCGGCATCGGGCTGCAATTCAACACTGCGGTTATCTAGTTTCCCCGTTCGGAGCATCAGCTTCATTTTTTCACGAGTATCGTCTTTTTCTTCTTCTACCAAAGAAGGCGGTGGTTCCTGGATCGGTACATCAAAAACCATTCCTCCCTCCTGTGAAAGAGGGGCCGCCTGCTTTGGGCGTTGCGATTTTTTGGGAAGAAGCAAATCAAGCAATCGTTCTTCCGCCAACTCCTCGGCCTTTACTTTGACTTTTTCTTCTTCTTCGGAGCGAACCATATTGATGGCCGTGTCCAAAAGCTCACGAATCATCGATTCGACATCCTTCCCCACATAACCCACTTCCGTAAATTTGGAGGCTTCCACCTTGATGAAGGGGGCATTGGCCAGTTTTGAAAGGCGCCGGGCAATCTCCGTTTTTCCCACACCGGTGGGGCCAATCATAATGATGTTCTTGGGGGTGATTTCATCCTTAAGGTCGGCACTCACTTGTTGCCTTCGCCAACGATTGCGCATGGCAATGGCCACGGCCCTTTTGGCTTCGTGCTGGCCGATGATGAACCGATCAAGCTCGGACACAATTTCGCGCGGGATAAAGTTTTTTAAGTCGTTGGACATAATTAAGAAATCTCTTCTAAAACAATTTGGTTATTGGTGTAAATACAGATTTCAGAAGCCACCTTCATGGCCTCCATGACAATATCCTTGGCCGGAAGTTTTGTGTGCCTGGCCAAAGAACGTGCCGCGGCCAGTGCAAAGGGGCCACCGGACCCAATGGCTGCAATGCCATCTTCATTATCAATGACGTCCCCATTACCTGATAAAACCAGAATATTTGATTTGTCCGCCACCAAAAGCATGGCTTCCAGGCGACGCAGCATTTTATCCATGCGCCATTCCTTGGCCATTTCAACAGCCGCGCGCACAAGCTGGCCATTATATTCGTTAAGCTTTACCTCAAACTTCTCAAATAAAGTAAAAGCATCTGCTGTTGATCCGGCAAAGCCGGCCAATACTTTTCCATCATGAAGGGTCCGGATTTTTTTTGTATTTGATTTAAGGACCGTTTGATTGAAGGTCACCTGCCCATCACCCGCCAGGGCCAGGTTGCCGTCACGCAAAACGGCCAGGATTGTTGTGCTTTTTATTTTTTCTTGCATTTAATTCTCCTATGTAGGGGCGATCCTTGTGATCGCCCATTTCAGGGCGAATACCCTCCTGAGGCGGGCAGGCAAGGTTCGCCCCTACGTTTTTGTCAATTCGTTATATCCCTCATGCCTTTGGATGCGCCGAATCATACACCTTCATCAATTGTTCCACATTGACATGGGTATATTTTTGGGTGGTTGACAAATTTGCATGCCCCAAGAGTTCTTGAATGGACCGCAAATCGGCCCCGGCATTCAATAAATGGGTGGCAAAAGTGTGCCGTAAGCCATGGGGCGATATTTCTTTACCCAACCCCGATCTGACTAAAGCCTGCCTCACCAAACGTTGAACACTCCTTACATTCAGACGCTCGCCCCTACGATTTAAAAAAACAGACGATGTTTTGTTTGTCGTTTTTAATTGGGCCAATACTTTATCCCGTTTTTCCAAGTAGATTTTCAGTTTTTCAATGGCTTTTTTCCCCACGGGCACAATACGCTCTTTGCGTCCCTTTCCCAAGACTTTAACCAACCTGTTTTCCAAATCAACACAGGTTTCATCCAGCCCCACCAGTTCACTAACGCGTAAGCCCGATGAATAAAGTAATTCCAAGATGGCACAATCCCGTCTTCCCTGAAAATCGTCGGTTACCGCAATATCTAAAAGGGCAAAAATTTCATCCACATTTAAAAAACGGGGCAATTTTTTGGGAATTTTTGGGGATGAAATCGCCTTGGCCGGGTTCTGGCTTAAAACACCTCTTTTAACCCAAAAATGAAAGAAAGTTCGCAAAGTCGAAAGTTTTCGCGCTACAGTAGCAGGACTTTTCCCTTGAAATATAAAAGATAAAAACCCCCTTAGTATTAA
The DNA here is from genome assembly GCA_001797365.1 of Deltaproteobacteria bacterium GWA2_45_12. Lineage (NCBI taxonomy): Bacteria > Deltaproteobacteria > Deltaproteobacteria bacterium GWA2_45_12. The sequence goes on along the minus strand of MGPH01000028.1, from coordinate 31,843 downwards.
TGGGTTAACTTTATTTAGTTCAAGTTTTTTATTATTTATACATTCTGGACTGAATTGATGCAGGTATCCCCAAAACTCTTTGAGATCATGGAGGTAGTTTTTAACCGTATGGGGGGAAGCTTGCTTTTCGTGCAAGAGAGCCTCCCTAAAAACCTCAAAACTTGGATCATTCATGTTTGGCTTTAACTTTCAGCAACCACTTTTTTAAGTTCGTCCGTCAAAAGAGGGATTACGGTAAATAAATCTCCTACAATGCCATAGTCCGCTTTTGAAAAAATGGGAGCTTCGGGGTCTTTGTTAATGGCGACAATCACCTTGGAAGTACGCATCCCCGCCAAATGCTGAATGGCCCCGGAAATACCACAGGCCATGTAAAGTTTTGGATTGACCACTTTTCCGGTTTGCCCCACTTGCATGTCATGGGGGGCATATCCTGAATCAACGGCGGCACGGCTAGCTCCTACAGTGGCCCCTATCACATCGGCCATGGCGTTTAAAATCTTGAAATTATCCGCATTGGCCATCGCACGCCCTCCGGAGACAATGATTTCAGCTTCGGTCAAATCTTGCTTGCCAACAACTCCTTGCACCTTTTCCTTCATCACACAACGCAGTTCAGAAATTTGGGGTGAAAGCTTGATAATCTCGGGGGCAGCTCCTGTGGATGCCTCATTGGTTGGGAAAGAATTGGGACGGCATGTCGCCAACTGAACGGGTGTTTTATACGAAACTTCAACCAGGGTTTTTCCCGAAAAAACAGGACGTTTGGCAACAAGTTTTCCGTTATCCAGACGAAGTTCGATGGCATCGGTGGCAAGACCCGCCTTCACACTGACTGCCAAACGGGGAAAAACATCTTTTCCTGTGGGAGATGCCGTTCCCAAAACAATGCTTGGTTTGAACTGGTTGATCACCTGAACCAGAATTTCTTTGAAGGCAATAGTATTGTAGTTGGCCAGTTTTTCATCTTCGACCACAATGGCGGCCTTGGCGCCAAAACAAGCCACTTGGCCCGGCAAATCACCCACCTTATTTCCAATAAACAAACAAAAAACTTTTCCCCCAGATTCGCCTGCCAACTGGCTGGCCTTGGAAACAAGTTCAAAGGTTGTTTTTTTCACTTTACCGTCTGCATGTTCGCCTAATACAAGAATGTCGGTCATGATTTTCTCCTCTTTAGGGGTGGTCACCGAGCGGAGTCGAGGTGTCCCTTCGACCCCTCGACTCCGCTCGGGGACCACTTCGCTCAGGGACCATGCCCAGTACTATATCACTTTTGCTTCTTCCCTGAGCAAACGGGCCAATTCTTTGGCCTGTTGGGCTGGCTCTCCATCCAGTTTCTTGCCGGCTTTACGTTCAGGGGGCAGTTGGTAGTTTACAAATTGAACCAGCGACTGACTTCCCGCCAACAAATCGGTTGAAAGCAGTTTTTGAACGGGCTTGGTTTTTGCCTTCATGATGCCGGGTAAAGAAGCGTAACGAGGGGTATTAAGCCCCTTTTCACAACCCACAAGAATGGGGAGTGGGGTTTCATAAATTTCCTTGGCCCCTCCACTGACACGGCGAGTAACAACAGCTGTTTTGGCATCCTTTAGCTCAAATTTTTCGATGACCATGACTTGGGGAATGTTTAAAATTTCGGCAATCATTTGGGCCGTCTGGCCGGCATCTTCATCGATGGCCTGTTTGCCGCAAAAAATGACATCAAAATTATTTTGCCCAATCACTTTAGCCAAAACTGTGGCCACACTAAAACTATCCAACCATCCTCCCGTATGTTGAATATGAATCCCTTTATCCATGCCCATGGCCAGGGCTGTTCTAATGGCTTCAACAGCACGGTCGGGCCCCAAAGAGATGGCGACGGCCTCACTGCCAGGATTTTTTTCCCTGGTTTTAATGGCCTCTTCCACAGCAAATTCACAATAAGGATTTACAATGTATTTGATATCCGATTCTTCGATACCACTGGCATCGGCCTTGATACGAATTTTTGTTTCGGTGTCGGGAACTTGTTTCAAAAGAGCGGCTATTTTCATATTTTTTTATTCCTTTCTTTCCATCATTCCTTCAATAAAGAGAAGGCATAATTCCTTGGCGGCTTCTTCAATGGAATATCGCTTCTTGTTCATCAAAACCCATTCCAAGGCCATTTCATCAATGGCTCCAAAAATGGCTCTTTTAACCAAGGTGGGATTTAAACTTTTCTTGAACAAGCCTTGTTGCTGACCCTCTTCAATGACGGATCGAACAATATTTAAATACTCAAAAAATTTCTCGTTGGCGTATTCCTTTACAAATTTGGCACTCTGACGAAGTTCTACCTGGATAACATGAGCCAAATGGGGATTGTTTTGAACCAGTTTTAAATGGAGATAAACAAACTTTTTAAGTTTGTCGACAGCGTTTTTGGCTCCTTTAAGCTCTTCGTAAGCCGATCCTATAAAAAACTGGATGCTATGCTCGAAAATGGAAATGAGCAGATCGTCCTTGTTCTTGAAATAAAGGTAAATGGTCCCATCGGCCACGTCCGCCATACGCGCAACATCGGCGACCGTACTGTTGTAAAAGCCTTGTTTGGCAAAAACATGGACTGCCGCGTCCATGATTTTTTGCCGTTTATCAACCGAACTCTTTTTGGCTGGAGAGTTTACCATACAGAAAATATCACAAAAATGAATGGTGATTCATTCATGAATCAAGCCATTTTGTCAAGGATTTAATCCTGAACTATTGTTTAAATTCAAGGGGATGGGACATGGCGCGCCAAAGGCTTACTTTTCTTCCTCGTCTTCATCAAAACTTTCTTCATCCATATCGCTTGCTTCATCAAAATTGAGGTCTTCTGTTTCCTCTTCGTCATCATCTCTGGCTTCAAAGGAAAGGCTATCATCAACCCAGATATTGTTGTCATAGTCGTCAATTTCAAGAGTATCCGTCATGATTTCATCGACAATAAGTAAATCTTCATCGCTGGCCACTCTTCCTGCCAAAACAGGGCGTCCCTTGTTCATTTCAAATTCGACAAAATCAACACGCACACGCCCATCTTCCTTCATGGCATCTTTAATGACATCAATGAATTCTTCACCGGTTAAATCGTCATAGCTCATAAATCTTCCTTTTTAAAATTCGATTATAGGGGCTCGCGTCGCCCCCTCCATCGGCAAAGCCGCTGGAGCCTCCCCCTCACCGCCGCCGTGCGGCTGATTGTCAACTCTCCAACCCTTTTGTTTGGAGTTAAAATTAAACATTCAAGTCAACATTCTTGCGTCAAAGAGAGCCAAGGGAGAAAAACGAGGGGGATATTAAATATCCGAAAACAAAGATCAAGCTAAAAATCGTTTAGAACCATGGAAAGCGTTTGTTCTGCTTTGGCCCTATCTTCCGGAGTATCCACTTCAATCCAATAAGAACCACTCACATCCAAGGGGCAAACGTCTTCTCCCCTGTCTGAAAGAGCCTGGATAACACTTTCAACAGCCACTTTGTCCCCCTTCGTTTTTAAAACCTCCATGGCCGTTTCCCAGTATAAAGAAAGACGATCTTTGGGAATGAAACTACAGCCAATGTACCCAAGATCAAAATCGGAAAGTGTTTTTGAAATTGCCTGGACATTTCCCTTGGCATTTAATTTCACCTTCATGTCATCCTGGGTCAAGGCGCGATCGTGGTCACATAGGATGCGGATGTTTTCCGGATTTTTTTGTAATGAAAAAATTTTCCCTAAAATGCGTGGTGAATAAAGATGATCCGCATTCATGAGAAAAAACGAATCATTTAAAAATTCCTTGGCTGCCAAAAGAGAAAGGATGCTTCCGCGGGAATAATGGGTGTTACTAAGAAGTTTGATGGAAGAATCTTTTTGGGTCACAAGAGCCAGCTGGTCAATGCAATAACCGCCCACGACATAAATGGTGCCATCAAAAAAAGATCTCAACCCATCTAAAAGATGAACCAAAAGGGATTTGCCCTTGAGGGAAACAAGGGATTTGGGTTGATCAATATTTCCCAGGCGAACGCCCATCCCTGCAGCTAAAATAAGGATATTCATTATAATGAGATCAACGGTCGTGCCGAACGTTTTAAAACAAAATCTTCTGAAGAATCTTGCTTGGCCAAGAGAAGTGGAAGTTCTTCAAAGGAAGAAACGGAACAAAGTGATGGAAATTCTTTTTCAAAATCCGTTTTTGAAAAAGTACCCAAACGGGCCACAAAAGAAACACCGGACTGACGGGCCAACCTTCCGTCATGAAGGGAATCTCCCACCATGAAGGTGTCTGAAGGCAAAAGACCAAGGCAATGAAAAAGCCAACGGAAATGATCGGCCCCTTTTAAAAAATTGGGTCTAAACCCCATGACCATGTCAAAATGTAAATCAAATTGCTCTATTTTTTGGCTCACCAAAGCCTGATCGTTGTTGGAGGAAACCGCCAGATGATAGCCTTCACTCTTTAAAAGATGAAGACCCGCTTTTACATCCTCAAAAAGAGGGGCATGAACGTAATATTTTTCTTTTAGATCATCAAAAAGCGTAACCGCCCCACTATTACGAGAGTCTTGTGGAAAAATTTTGTCCAACTGAAAAGGAAAAGGAAGCCCGGAAGTTTGTTGGTATTGGGTGCGAGCCCACAAAGGAGAAACGTCGTAAATTTCCTGGATGACCTTTTGGGCTATATCGGCCAGCCCACTCATGGAATCAACCAAAGTACCATCCAGATCAAAAACAACGCATTTTTTTTTGCTCATTAATGGACTCCGCATTTTTTCACCGCATCCACCACTTTAGGGATAAACACATTAAAAAAATCATCATAACGCAGGGCTTGGGGAAGTTTGATCTTTGGGTTATCGGTCATCACCACACCCTGGCTTACATCCTGAAAGAGAGCCCCGTGAGTTCCCTTGTGTCCAAATTTAAGCTGTGTACCGGTTAAGGCAGCCATGCTGCCAAATTGATACTTTGGTTTCAAGCTAAAAAGAATCCCGGCCTTGTTTTCAACCAAATGATGAAAAGCATCATACAAACGGTAACCGGCATCGGGGTATTGTTCGTTCCATGTCTTCTTAAACCATTGGTCATCTGAAAGCTTCAAAATGGTTTTGCCACCAAGATAATGCAAGGGATCGCCTTTTATCGAAACATATTTGTAGTGGCGCTTTGATTCATATTCAAAATAAGCCTCTTCGTTTTTTCCATTAAGCACGTAAATCCGGTTTTTTTCGGGCCAGAAAACAAGATCAATGCCCTCCACTCCATTGACAAGTCTTGCCACTTCGGTGACAGAAGATGGGTGGGTAAACAGGGCTCCGGCGCTCAAAAGCCCAAACCGAACCGTAACCACATTCTTTGGATTGTTGCGCAAATGGCTGGCAAGCTTGAAACCCCGGCCTTTGATGACTTTTTCAATGTCCGCAGCCGTCATCAAATGCATCTTGTCGTAATGGAATCCATGATCTGAAAACAGGACGATTTCCAATGGCGCATGAAATTTGTTTTCATATTCTTTCTTTATTCGTTCCAAATAGGAATCCATGAATTTCATGAAACGCTTGGTGCGGTTGCGTCCCAACAAGTGCTGGGCTCCGTCGGTACCGCCCAAATACGAAAAGACCACTTTTTTAGGGCTATTCATGACCAATCTTCTTGCACGTTCGAGGTCTTGCATGCCGGCGACCCCGGGAAATCCGTACATAATGGCCTTTTCCGTCATGGTATGCCTGAAGGAATCAAAATAATATTTGTAATTAATGGGAATTTTATAAACATCAAAAGGCGTCCCCCCGATAATCTTGTCATCTTTGAAGGAATAAAAACGGGTCTCGTAACCGGGAACAGTGCCTACATCAAGCGCTTGAAAAATGCCTGTAAAGCCGATGGTCGTGGCTGACGGAAAAGGAACAATCAGCGGAATCGGTTCAGAAAAACCGCGATAATAGCCCTCGTCTTTAAGTTCCTTCATCATGGCATAGCCCATGCCATCCAAACCGATAAAAAGGATTTTTCTATCCAGGGTATCCGTCTTGGGAAGAACCCTGACGTGCGGTTTATGAAACCCGCAATGAGTAAGCCCCAGCAGAAAAAACAAAATCAAAAAAGAACGCAGGGAAAAACGCATAAAAAAGCTCCTGAAAGTAAATGGCGCACTTCATCATTTTTGGAATTTTGTGTCAATGAAAGTGATGCTAATCTTTGGACACCTCTATAAACGTCACCCCCGCCACGCTAATCCTCGGTACTCCGAGGATTTCTGAGAGCGGGGGCCCAGTATTGGATTCCTGCCAACAGAACCCCGCGTTGCGGGGTCACGTGGCAGGAATGACGATTTTATTTTTTTATTGTAATTAAAATAACGGGAAACCATTGGAAATAAAGCTCAAGCCAATTCTGTCCAAAGGTCAAAAGTGATGAAAAACATCAAACCGAAAACGTTTGTTCATAAAGCTCATCGGCCAGATAGGAAGAGCGTACAAAGGGGCCGGCAAAAACGGCTTTGAAGCCCATTTGAAGACCGCGTTTGTGGTATCCTTCGAACTTTTCAAGGGGAATGTATTCTTTAACGGGAAGATGTTTCAAGGTGGGTTGAAGGTATTGACCCAGGGTGAGCATGTCGCAGCCATGGTTTAAAAGATCCTGCATCGATTCCAGAATTTCTTCCTCGGTTTCGCCCAAGCCCAGCATGAGACCCGACTTGGTCAATTGATTTGGATAATTTTTTTTGACCCATTTTATCACCTGAAGGGAACGATCATACCTGGCCGCAGAACGAACCCCGGGCGTAAGCCGGCGAACAGTTTCCAGGTTGTGATTGTAAATTTTTGGTTCTGCCTGGCAAACTTTGTCGATGAGCTCCCCTTTCCCCTGAAAATCGGGGGTAAGCACTTCCACAATCATCAAAGGATGGATTTCTTTCATCGTTTGAACGGTTTTTCCAAAATGGGTGGCCCCCAAGTCGGGCAGATCGTCCCGATCCACCGACGTAATCACAATGTGTTTCAAACCCGCATCCCCCGCCCATTTGGCGACATTTTCCGGTTCATTTGGATCAAGGGGTTTGGGACGGCCCGTGGCCACTGCACAAAACTTGCAAGCGCGCGTGCAGGTATCGCCCATGATCATGACGGTGGCCACACCCTTGGAAAAGCATTCGGAAATATTGGGGCAACGCGCTTCTTCGCATACTGAATGCAGGGTGAGGCCACGCAACCTGGCCTGCATGCCTGTCAGGGCGGCAACGTCCAGGCGTTTTTTAAGCCATGGGGGTTTGAGTAAGGGTTGCATAATGCTTTCGGTTGCTGAGCGGAGTCGAAGCACACCGTCCCTTCGACTTCGCTCAGGGACCAAAATATCTAAGACACCTCTGCCAATTCCAATTTTTCAGCCCATCTTTCAACTAGAATTTTTTTGATCAGATGGTGATGGAGATGATTTAAGTCCGGATCATCCTCAATAATTTCCATGGCGCGCTTACGCGCCGCAGCCAGAAGTTTTGAATCGCGCACCAAATGGGCCAAGCGAAAAGCGGGCAGCCCCGATTGGCGTGTCCCCAAAAAATCTCCCGGGCCGCGCAATTGAAGGTCTTCTTCAGCAATTTTAAAACCATCGGTTGTTTCTTCCATCACACGTAATCGAAACCGGGTTTCATCGGACTGCGCATAATGGGCCATGAGCAAGCAATAAGATTCATGCGCCCCTCTTCCCACCCTTCCCCTTAATTGATGCAATTGCGAAAGCCCAAAACGTTCTGCATGCTCCACCACCATAACCGTTGAGTTGGGCACATCCACACCCACTTCAATGACCGTGGTTGAAACTAGAATCTGGATTTCATTTTTTTTGAAAGAACGCATGATCCCATCCTTTTCATCATTCTTCATGCGTCCGTGCATCAATCCCACTTTATAAGATGAAAACACCTGGCTTAATTCCAAAGCCATCGATTGGGCATCTTTTAAATCACTCTTTTCACTTTCTTCAATCAAGGGATAAACAAAATAAGCCTGCCTTCCCTTTTCCAGCTCACGCCGGATGAGATCATAGGCCCTTGCCCTCATTTTTTCGTTGAACACATATGTTTTGATGGGGATGCGCCCCTTGGGAAGTTCATCAATAATGGAAACATCCAAGTCGCCATACACACTCATTGCCAAAGTGCGCGGGATGGGCGTTGCCGTCATCACCAAAATATGCGGACACACCGATGATTTTTTCTTAAGCCGTGCCCTTTGCATCACTCCAAAGCGGTGCTGTTCATCAATGATGATGAGCCCCAATTTTTTAAACAAGACATTATCCTGGATAAGGGCATGAGTCCCGATGGCAAGATCTATTTTCCCTTGAGCCAACTCATCTAAGACATCATTTTTTCCTTCGGTTGTGCGTGTAAGAAGCGCAATACGGATCCCCAATTTTTCAGCCAGTGGTTTTAAATTGATAAAATGTTGCTGGGCCAAAACCTCGGTGGGAGCCATCAGGACGGCCTGCGTTTGGTTTTCAATGGCTATCAGGGAAGAAAGAAAAGCAATCATCGTTTTACCGCACCCCACATCCCCTTGAAGCATACGATTCATGGGCTCATTTTTGAGCAAATCAATTTCTATTTCCGACAACACACGTTTTTGGGCCCCCGTTAATTCAAAGGGGAGAAGGCTTAAGGCGCCGGATAATAATTTTTCGGATTTCTGAAATTGATATCCTTCCTCTTTTTTGAAATTGACTTTTTTGATGCCCAAACCCAATTGCAGATAAAACAATTCGTCATAAATGACTCGTTGATGCCAAACCGACTTCATCTCATTGAGATCGCAAATATTGGCATCGGATGGAGGGCTGTGCACCTTAAGAAGAGCCTCTTTTAAACTCACTTTGGAATCACCCTCAGCCCGCACAGAATAAGGGGATTCTTCAAAACCTTCCAAATAATGCTCAAGAGCCCCGGCAATGATTTTGCGCAGGGATTTTTGATAAAGCCCCTCTGTTAATGGATACACCGGCAATATTCCGCCTCCTGTCTCTTCTCCTTCTTCCCAATCTTCGATATCCGGATGCACGAATTGTTTTTGGGCCCCAAACATCTGGCATTCGCCGGAAATAAAAATATGTTTCCCTTGGGGATATTTTTTCTTTAAGAATTTTTCGCTGAAATTAAAAAAAACAAGAAGGGCGATTCCTGTGCCGTCTTGCACGACAATTTCAAAAATACGTTTACGACTTCGCCCCAACATGCGTGTGGCACTGCCCACAACTTCGGCAATAACACAAGATTCCTTGCCGGGCTGCAAACTACGGATGGTGTCTAGTTTACGACGATCAAGGTAATAGGCTGGAAAATGATAAAAAAGATCGGCAACGGTATGGATGCCCTTTTTATCCAAAAGCGAAGCGATATAGGGCCCCACCCCTTTGACATATTGAACATGGGTTGTGAGGGGGTCAGACATGGGATTGAATGTAGGGACCCCGCGTTACGGGGTCCCTACAAAATGTCGGGGCGATCCGCCTTCGGCGGACGACCACTCAAATGTCGGGGCGATCCGCCTTCGGCGGACGACCACTCAAATGTCGGGGCGACAGGATTTGAACCTGCGACCACTCCCACCCCAAGGGAGTGCGCTAGCCGGGCTGCGCTACGCCCCGCAAAAAAAATCAAAAACAAAGGGGGGAAACAGATAACGGATGAGGCTCTCTTTCGTCAAGCAAAAGGTATGGATTCGGGTAAAATCCCCCTGGAATCCCCCTTTTTTAAAGGGGGACGATACGGGCCCCATGTTTTCTCCCCCTTTAAAAAAGGGGGATTAAGGGGGATTTGTTCCCGGATCTGTCATTAATAGTCAAAGTAGCAACAGTGGCAGCAGGTTTACTTTGGGATCGTTCTTTAAGTCTTCCTGATATTTTTGCCATTCGTACGGGTTAAGCATCATGTCTTTGTTAAGATCATGCTTCTTTTTCTTTTTGGTGTCGGCCAATTCCCAACCTAAAATCTGGTGCGTTCTGTAACGTCCCCTTTCTGCAAAATTAAGGCAACCATCTCCGTCGGTATCGTAATGTCTTTCAAATTTATTGGCGACACGGGAAGGGGTATTCCTTGGACAAAAAGCTTCGGCCACGGAAGTGACAGACAAAAAAACAAGAACTAAAAAAAATATTTTCTGTTTTTTAAAAGACATCCACTTCTTAAAATTTAAGAAGCAGGGGCGCTTGGGGCCGCTTCAGCCACCGCAGGGGCACCGACCTCTTTTTTGTACGCCGCATTAAAATGATCTTGGCACAAACCTTTTAAATGCTGTTTCTTTCGACAATTTTCCTGATTGCAGGTTTTATAGGGAGCCTTAGCTAATTCACCGCGGCGCCATTTTTTAAAATGTGTATCGCAGTAACCCTTGGCACGGTAGGTACGTTTGCATTTGTCTACTTTACATGATTGAACTTCAGTCATTTTTTATCTCCTTTGTTATTCGCCTCCGCCAATACCCCGCAGCTTGCTGCAGGGTTTCCAAAAGATGCGAACCGCGCCGAAGCTGTAGCGAAGGCGGGTTGGCTATGGCGCAATTCCGCTTTGATACCCCGCAGCTTGCCGCGGGAAGCTTCATTTGGTATTCTCACGAAAAATATCTTTAAGCTTGCTTCGGTCATCTTGTTCGATCTCCTCGGGGGATTTTTTTTTCGGTTCATCCAAAATGTCTTGGTGTTCTTCAATGGTTTGCATCACCTTCCCCTTCGTCATGTTTCCAAAGACAAATTCTATTTTCTCCTCCACCCAGGTTTTGGCTTTTTCACTCAAACCTTCCCCCTGGGGAGATTTGAAAAACTCATCCACATTTTCCTTGATTGTTTTACCTCCAATACGAATATCCGTCATGAAGTAAGCAAGGATAATGACAGCACAAACCCAAAAAACAAACTTGATAAGCTTAAACATGCCCCCTTCTTACAAAAAAAAGCCTTTTAGTTCAAGCTTGAATCTTCTAAAATGCCTGAACTTATGCAAAACCCTGCCAGCATCGATGTTCCCCTCCTTAATAAATCAACAGATAATCGGCCCAAAGTGCTGGTTGTGGACGATAATCCCACCAATGTTGAACTTATCTCCGTGCAGCTTAAACCTTTTAACTATGCCATCACCAAGTGCTATGGCGGGGAAGATGCCTTGGAATGTGTCAAAAAAGATCCTCCCGACATAATTCTATTGGATTTAATGATGCCGCGCATGAGCGGCTATGAGGTATGCCGGCTTCTGAAAAGTAACCCCGAAACCCAATTTATCCCCATCATTATTGTGACAGCCCTCAAGGAAATTGATGACAAAATCAAGGCCATTGAACTTGGTTCGGATGATTTTTTGATGAAACCCTATAACAAGCTGGAACTCATCAGCCGGGTTAAGTCGCTTATTCGTGTAAAGCAACTTTATAATGAACTGGATAGTTGCGAGTCGGTTGTTTTTACATTGGCAGACGCTTTGGAAGCCAAAGATGTGTATACGCGCGGCCATTCGGAACGCGTTTCAAAATATTCCGTCCTCTTGGGGAAACAACTGGGCTTGGCCGAACAAGAGTTGGAAGACTTAAAACGCGGTGCCTTATTGCACGATATCGGAAAAGTGGGAGTCAAGGAAGCCATCCTGAATAAAGAAACCAAACTGACCCAGGAAGAAATTGCGCATATCCGCACACACCCCACCCGCGGCTACGAAATCTGCAAAAATCTCAAATCATTTAAAACCCTGCTTCCCATCATTCGCAACCACCATGAACGTTGGGATGGCAAGGGAGACCCTGACGGCCAAAAAGGCGAAGAGATTTTTCTGGGCGCCCGCATTTGTGCCATTACCGATGCCTTTGACGCCATGACCTCCAACCGCCCCTATCGCAAGGGCATTTCTCCCATTCAATCAGCCGCCATCTTTGAAAGAGAATTAAGCTCGGGACAGTGGGACCCGGCCCTTCTTCAGGTTTTCATCAAGATGATCCGTGCCAGCTACGAAGAAGAAAAATCATGAAACTCATCCTTGTCACGGGGGCCAGCGGTTTTATCGGCTCCAATCTCATTCTTCATCTTCTCAAATCAACCCAAAGTCGCATTAGGGCTTTTATGTTGCCCTCGGATCCTTTACGCCACCCTGAAAATGGAAACCCTATTTTGGCAAGTAATCGTCTGGAAATTTTTTTGGGGGACATTCGAAACAAAAACGATGTGTCCAAGGCTGTTTCCGGAGCCTCCCATGTTTTTCATTTGGCAGCCTTGAGTCATTTGGGGACAAAACGAAGAAAAGACCATGAAGAAATCAACATCAAGGGGACCCAACATGTCTGTGATGCCTGCTTAAAACATCATGTTGAAGGCTTGGTTCATACAAGCTCTTCTGAAGTTCTGAAAAGAACCAACCAAAACCCCACTGCTTCCGAAAACCATCTTCTGGAAGAAAGCAATGCTCCCGGCCCTTATACCCGAAGCAAAATTGCCGCAGAAAAAATAGTTTTGGAATATGCCCAGAAACGTCATGCCGTCATTGTAAACCCCACCATGCCCGTGGGCCCCGGAGATTTTTTGCCAAGCCCTGTGGGATTTCTCATCCGGATGATTCTTCAAAAAAAAATGGGGCGTTTTTATTACCCCACCGGGTTTAACATGGTGGATGTGCGCAGCTTGGTGAAAGGTCATCTTCAAGCCATGCAAGACGGGTTAAGGGGCCATCGGTATATCTTGGGGGGCCCCAATCTAAGCTTTGAAATCTTTTACAAGAAAGTGGCGGCCAATTCCCATCAAGCCAGATTGGGTTTTAAAATTCCGTATGGGTTGGCCTGCCTTACAAGTGGACTTATGGAAAAACTGGCTTTATTTACCGGCAACACTCCCTTGGGAACTCTTGAAGGAATACGTTCTGTCAGGATTCCTTTTTATATGGATACCACCAAGGCTAAAAACGAATTGGGGTTTTCCTGTCATTCCATTGATGAGGCCCTAAAAATTCAGGTGAAACAATATACCGTAGGGGCGCTGCTTGCCGCGCCCTAATGTTTTTCCAATAATGGGCGCGGCAAGCGGCGCCCCTACAAAATGGATATTCTTTTCTACACATTCTCGCACCGGTGGTATGTCACTCTTTTTTTACTCACTTATCTTTTCATTGCCATACGCAGTCACGGGTGGCGTTTTACGTTTCAGTTTTTGATTGTCGGTTATTTCATCGCATGGATTTCTGAAGGGCTTTCGATTCGAACCGGTTTTCCCTATGGATGGTATTTTTATATTTATGAAAACCTTCAAGGGGAATGGCTTAATTGGGGTGTCCCCGTTTGGGATTCGATGTCTTATGTCTTTCTTTGTTTTGCGGGGTATAGTGTGGCGGAGTTCGTTGCTCGTCGCTCGTTGCTCGTTGCTCGTAATACGGGGACCCCGAATGACGAGCGACGAGCGACGAGCTTACGAACTCACGAGCTACGTCTTCCCCTCCTCGCCGCCCTTTTCACCACCATTCTCGATATCATTGTCGATCCTTTATCCAACATGGGAGAACAATGGTTTTTGGGAAAGATTTACCACTACCCCCATCCCGGTTTTTATTTTGGCATCCCCTTCTTCAATTTTGCCGGTTGGTTTTTAACGGCGTTCTTGATTGTGGGAATAAATATTCTTTTGTGTAGGGGCGCTGCTTGCTGCGCCCGCAATTTGCCGTATGATGGGCGCAGCAAGCAGCGCCCCTACGGTGTTTATTTATATTTCGGAATTTTTGCGTTCAATTGGCTGATCACTCTTTTCCTTCGCCAATGGTTCCTGGCCTTGGCCGATCTTGCCTGGATCGCGCTTCCTCTTTTTTGGGTATTGCACCGTAAAAAAACGGAGAAATCTGAAAAATTGCCTTGAAATCCTTCCCTTTTTAAGAAATAAGTGGCTCCCTTTGCCACGTTTGGTTCTTAAGGGAATTTTTAATTAATTCTTAGCTTATGGCGACAAGTTCAAAACCCAATATCACCGAGGGATTGTATTCCCCTGCCTTTGAGCATGATGCTTGCGGGGTGAGCTTTGTCGTCCACATGAAGGGAAAAAAATCCCACGATATCATTCAAAAAGCCCTTCAGGCCTTAAGCAATCTTGAGCATCGTGGGGCTTGTGGTTGCGAAACAAACACAGGCGATGGGGCCGGCATTGTCATTCAACTCCCCCACGAATTCTTAAACCGTGAGGCCAAAAACCTTAAAATCTCTTTGCCCTCGGAAGGCCATTATGGTGTTGGCTTTGTTTTCATGCCCCAAGATTCCCATCAGCAAAGCGCCGGCATGAAGCTTTTGGAAAAAATCATCAAAGAACAAAAACAGGAAATTCTTGGCTGGCGGGATGTCCCCGTAAATCCCACCATGCTTGGGAAAACCGCCCTGGAAGCCATGCCCCACATGAAGCAGGTTTTTGTGGGCATGGGGAAAAAAGGCCCTCTTCTTCCAGGTGAAGAAAGTGTCGCTTTCGAACGACGCCTGTTTATCATTCGCAAGACTTTTGAAAGTGCCATCAAAGAATCAGGGCTGAAAAATTCCAAGGCTTTTTATATTCCTTCCCTTTCAAACCACACCCTTGTTTACAAGGGGATGCTCATTTCAAACCAATTGGGCCCTTATTTTCCTGATCTTGCCGATCCTCATTTTAAATCGGCCTTGGCCATTGTTCATTCGCGTTTCAGCACAAATACATTTCCCAATTGGGAGTTGGCCCACCCTTTTCGCTACATCTGTCACAACGGCGAAATCAACACTTTGCGCGGAAACATAAACTGGATGCGTGCCCGTGAGGCGCTTTTTAAATCGCCCCTTTTTGGAAATGAAATTGAAAAGGTGTTGCCGGTCATCCGGGAAGGCGGTTCCGACTCAGCTAGTTTTGATAATGCCCTCGAGATGTTGGTGATGGGGGGCTATAGCCTGCCCCATGCTGTCATGATGATGATCCCGGAAGCTTGGAGCGGGCATACCACCATGAGTCAGGCCAAAAAAGATTTTTATGAATATCATTCCTGCCTGATGGAACCCTGGGATGGTCCTGCCTCGATTGCCTTTACAGACGGAAAAATGATTGGGGCTATTTTAGATCGTAACGGTCTGCGACCTTCCCGCTATTATGTCACCAAAGATGATTTGGTCATCATGGCTTCCGAAGTGGGGGTTCTTGATATTCCCCCTGAAAATATTGTCCTGAAAGGTCGCTTACAACCAGGGCGCATGTTTCTTGTGGATATCCAAGCCGGCCGCATCATTGACGACGAAGAATTAAAAACAAAGCTTGTTTCCCAAAACCCTTATGGAACATGGCTTCAAAACAATCTGATTCCTCTTGAAAATCTGCCCAAAGCCAAGACCATGCCCGAAACCAACCACAAAGGAATCACCCAACGCCAAATTCTTTTTGGATATTCCCAAGAAGATGTCCGCCTTCTCATGCTGCCCATGGCGCAAAATGCCGAAGAAGCCATTGGTTCCATGGGGAATGACGCTCCCTTGGCCGTTTTGTCCGAACGTCCCCAAAATCTGTTTTCTTATTTTAAGCAACTTTTTGCCCAGGTCACCAACCCACCCCTTGATGCCATCCGTGAAGAATTGGTCACTTCGGTGGACACAAGCATTGGGGCCGAGGGTAATTTGCTCAATCCGGGCGAGCAAAGCTGTCATCAAATAAAACTGGTCAATCCCATCATCGACAACGACGAACTGGCACGCCTCAAACAACTTGAAGACAATGAGCATCAGGGGTTCAAGTCAAAAACCATTCCCATGCTGTTTACGGCCTCTGAAGGAGTCAAAGGGCTGGAAAAAAGTCTTCAGAATATTTTCAAACAGGCCCTGCAAGCCATTCATCAAGGGGCCAACATCATCATTTTGTCCGACCGTGGTGTGAGTCACGACTTGGCTCCCATTCCATCCCTTTTGGCTACAGCCGGATTGCATCATTTTCTTGTGCGTAAGGGCGAGCGAACCAAAACAGGCCTTGTACTGGAAACAGGGGAACCGCGCGAATCCCATCATTTCTGTCTGTTGGTCGGTTACGGGGCCGGAGCGATCAACCCCTATTTGGCGTTTGAAACATTTGATGATCTTATTCGTGAAAAAACATTGGAAATGCCCCACGAGAAAGCGGTGGCCCATTTCCGAAAAGCGGTCAAAAAAGGGTTGGTCAAGGTGATGTCCAAAATGGGCATTTCCACAATTCAAAGTTATCGCGGGGCCCAAATATTTGAAGCCATCGGATTAAACAAGGAAGTCATTGATGACTATTTTACCCACACAGCTTCCCGCATTGAAGGAATCGGGTTGGAAGAAATAGGCCGTGAAGTGCTTATAAACCATCGTCGCGCCTTCCCCGAACGCCTTTCACAGGACCCCATGCTTGAACCGGGGGGAAGCTATCAATGGCGGCGTGACGGGGAAGCCCATTTGTTAAATCCGGATACCGTGGCCAAGCTTCAATATGCCGCCAAGTCCAACCGCTATGACGTGTACAAGGAATATGCCGCCCTGGTTAATAACCAGGCCAAAAAATTATGTACTTTACGCGGGCTTTTTAAATTCAAGAAATCCAATCCCATTGCCTTAGACCAAGTTGAATCGGTTGAAAGTATCGTCAAACATTTCAAAACAGGAGCCATGTCCTATGGTTCCATCAGTAAAGAAGCCCACGAAACATTGGCCATCGCCATGAACCGCATGGGCGGCAAATCAAATACCGGGGAAGGTGGTGAGGACCCTGCTCGCTTTAAACCCGATGCCAATGGTGATCTCCGGCGCAGTGCCATTAAACAGGTGGCTTCTGGACGTTTTGGAGTAACAAGCGAATATCTAGTCAATGCCGATGAGCTGCAGATTAAGATTGCCCAGGGAGCCAAACCCGGCGAAGGCGGTCAGCTTCCGGGTAAAAAAGTATGGCCTTGGATTGCAAAAGTTCGTTATTCAACTCCTGGAGTCGGGCTTATTTCTCCCCCACCCCATCACGATATTTATTCCATTGAGGATTTGGCCCAGCTTATTTTTGATTTAAAAAATTCTAATCCAAGGGCCGGTGTCAGTGTCAAACTGGTTTCCGAAGTGGGCGTGGGCACGGTGGCTGCCGGTGTGGCCAAAGCGCACGCCGACCTTGTTCTTATCGCCGGTTATGACGGAGGAACGGGGGCTTCTCCTTTAACAAGCATTAAACATGCGGGCACACCGTGGGAACTGGGCCTGGCTGAGACCCAGCAAACCCTAGTTCGCAACAATTTGCGTGATCGCATCCGGGTGGAAGTCGATGGCCAATTAAAAACCGGTCGCGATGTGGCCATCGGGGCGCTTCTGGGGGCTGAAGAATTTGGATTTGCAACAGCTCCGCTGGTGACGGTGGGGTGCATTATGATGCGTGTTTGTCACTTGGATACCTGCCCCGTTGGTGTGGCCACCCAAAACCCCGAGCTTCGCAAAAAATTTACAGGAAAACCTGAATACGTGGTGAATTTTTTCTATTTTGTCGCCCAGGAATTGCGCGAAATCATGGCCGGACTTGGGTTTAGAACCTTAAATGAAATGATTGGCAGAAGCGATCTGCTTGATGTTGATGGTGCCCTTGAGCATTGGAAAGCTAAAGGACTCGATTTTTCATCAATTTTCTACAAGCAAAAGATTGGACCTGAAGTTGCTATCCGATGTGTTACCCGGCAAGATCATGGCATGAACAAAGTCTTGGACAATGTTTTAATTGAAAAATCGCGAGCGGCCCTGTCAAACAAGAAGAAAGTGGCTTTTGAAATGCCCATCAACAATACCAACCGTACCACGGGCACTATGTTAGGAAGTGAGTTGACAGGTCTTCATGGAAGTAATGGGTTACCGGAAGATACCATCTCTATTAAGTTTAATGGTTCGGCTGGTCAAAGTTTTGGGGCTTTTCTCCCTTCCGGAATCACTCTTACCTTGGAAGGCGATGCCAATGATTATGTTGGTAAAGGGCTTTCTGGAGGAAAAATCATCATCTACCCATCCAAAAAATCCCCTTTTGTTCCTGAAAAGAACATCCTCATAGGTAATGTAGTCCTTTATGGAGCGACCAAAGGAGAAGCCTATTTTTATGGGGTGGCTGGGGAGCGTTTTTGTGTTCGTAACAGTGGGGCTCATACCGTGGTTGAAGGCGTGGGAGACCATGCCTGTGAATACATGACCGGCGGTCGCGTGGTTGTTTTGGGACCTACCGGCCGCAATTTTGCTGCGGGCATGAGCGGAGGCGTTGCTTATGTTTACGATCCAAAAAAGACATTCAAACAAAACTGCAATCCGGACATGGTGGATTTAGACCCTGTTGTTGATGAGGATGATATTTTAACCCTCAAAAACCTTATTCAAAATCATTTTGATTATACGCAAAGTACTTCTGCTCAGAAAATTTTGGCCAACTTCAATAAAGAAGTGGCTTCATTTGTAAAAGTAATGCCAAGAGATTACAAAACGGCCCTCATTGAAATCAGGAAAAAAATGAAGGAATTGGGAATTTCCGAAAGGGAGGCCATGTATGGGTAAGCCTACCGGTTTTATGGAATACCCTCGTGAAGGCACCCCTGAACGTTCCATTCAGGAAAGGGTTCACGACTACAAGGAAATCTACAAGGAATTCCCGGAAGACTCCATCAAGCGCCAGGGAGCCCGTTGCATGGACTGCGGCGTCCCCTTTTGTCATCAAGGCTGCCCTTTGGGTAATTTGATCCCCGATTGGAATGATCTTGTTTATCGTAACCGCTGGAAAGACGCCATCGACCGTTTGCATGCCACCAATAATTTTCCTGAATTCACCGGCCGCTTGTGCCCGGCCCCATGCGAAGGGGCGTGTGTACTTGGAATTAACGCACCGCCCGTCACTATTAAATATATCGAGTTTAATATTATCGATCATGCTTTTAAAAGTGGATGGGTCAAACCCCAGCCTGCAAAAAAATTAACCAGTAAAAAGGTAGCTGTTGTGGGCTCAGGCCCGGCCGGCCTTGCCTGTGCGCAACAATTGGCCCGCGTGGGTCATGAAGTGACTGTCTTTGAACGCGATGACCGCATTGGGGGTTTACTCCGTTATGGAATCCCCGATTTTAAAATGGAAAAATGGCGTATTGACCAACGCATCAAGCAAATGGAGGCCGAAGGGGTTGTTTTCAAAACAAGTGTTTCCATTGGCAAGACCATGCCGTTTAAAGCTCTTCAAAAAGATTATCATGCCATTGCTCTGTGCATGGGTTCTACCCAGGCGCGTGATCTGCCCCTTCCCGGACGCGAACTTAAAGGCATTCATCCGGCCATGGAATATCTTACCCAGCAAAACCGGGTGAATGCCGGAGAAAAAATTGAAAATCAAATTACCGCCCATGGAAAAAACGTCATCATCCTTGGGGGTGGTGATACAGGAGCTGATTGTCTGGGAACCGCCCACCGTCAAGGGGCCAAACAGATTCATCAAATTGAACTTTTGCCCCAACCTCCCAAAGAACGTGATTTTGACAACCCCTGGCCCCAATGGCCCCTTGTTTACAGAACTTCACCGGCCCACGACGAAGGGGGGGCTCGTGAATATTCCATTTTGACCAAAAGCTTTTCAGGAGAAAATGGTGTCATTAAAAAAATTAATTGCGTCCATCTTGAATGGATAAAGCCGTCCTCCCCTTCTGAACGCCCATCGTTTAAAGAAATCCCCGGAAGTGAATTCTCGCTTGAGGCCGATCTTGTCCTTTTGGCTTTGGGGTTTGTCGGGCCTGAAAAAAAAGGCGCCATCGAAGAAGCAGGCCTAGTTCTTGATGCGCGTGGCAACATTAAAACCGATGAAACAAAAATGTCTTCCGTCCCCGGCATCTTTGCCGCAGGAGACGCCCGGCGCGGCCAGTCCCTCATCGTCTGGGCCATCGCCGAAGGGCGGGAATGTGCGAAGTCGATTGACAAATATTTAATGGGGGAGACGGAATTATTGATGGGGTGTTGATGTCACTTCGCCCCCTCGACTCCGCTCGGGGACCACTCTGCTTAGAGACCGATGCCTGAGCGAAGTCGAAGGCCCGTCATTTGAGGAAATGGCTAATGTTCTCCCTTCACTCTATTTACATCCTCGGCACCCACAAACTCTCGCTCGATTACGGGCAAAAATTAATCAGGGCCAAAAAAGAAGGGCTTATCGATTTCAAATCCCTGTTCTTTGTTGATGACAAACCAAATTCCCTGGCAGAAAAAAAACATCCGAATCAAATCATTAAAAAATCTTATTCCCAATTTATCGTCGATATTCTTAATCAGGGTTTTGATCCCCTACGCTCGTTGGCTTCGGGGACGCGCCTTGCCGGGTCAAAACCCTCCACCTTAGGCGGAGAATCTTCCAAGGCTTGCCCTTGGGTTTATACCGTTGATGAGAATGACATCCTCATTCCCGACCACACTGCCCCCCATGTTTTTTTTAAGGTTTTTTTAGAGCTCTTGGAGAAAGAAGGATTTAAAACAGAAATCATTCCTTACAATCAATCCCTTAACACCCCCTACCAAAAAAATTTCGATTCCGGAATTGTAGCGACAAGTTTTGCAACTTGGATCTGTCCCTTAGATTGTGACGAGCCCACTATTTGCCCCCACACCCAAGCCCCACGCACTTGGGATTTTCGGGAACATTTTAAGAAAGTTCTGCGACCCTTCAACCCTTCGACTCCGCTCAGGGCCCACTCCGCTCAGGGTCCAACTACAACTATCCACACCTTTTTTTGCACCGCATTGGTTTACGGCGTGGCTTACATCCCCTTAAAAAATATTGCGGAGGAATGGAGAAAATTGAAAAAGAGTTTTGGGCGAGGAAACCTCGCCCCTACGAAATTTATTGTTGCCACACATTCCAAATGCCATGGGATTGTGGGGATGGGGAAGATTGTCGGCTAACATAATTCCAGCATTGCCCCCTTCTGTTATTTATGAGATAAGTATTTCCAATGGAATTAACCCCCGCCGAAAAAAACCTTAAAAATCTTCTTCAAACATGGATGCTTATTCTTGGGTCAGCCGGGGTCTTTTTTCTTTTCTTTGGGAATCAATTGCTCATAAGCATCAATAAAGTGTCCACGCGTTTTTTTCCCAAACTTCCCCTGATTAACGAACCGAGCGAGTTTTTCTGGCTGACGTTAACCTTGTCGCTCATGGTGGTTCTTATTTTTCTTTGTTATTGGGCCCAAAAAGATATTCGCCGCAATATTGATTTTGTCATCCCCTTTTTAATTTCCAAATTCGTCTCAACCTTCTTCTTTTTTGTTTTTTACTTCAAGCAGGGTTATTCCCTGGCTTATCTTGTCGGTGTTATTTCAGACGGCAGCATGTTTTTGATCACTTTTTATTTTTATAAAAAAGTAAAATGGGAAACTTAGGAAATTTGAATTCTACCTCCCCTTAATCCCCTCCTTAACAAGGAGGGGAGAATGATGGGTAATCCCCTCCTTATAAAGGAGGGGAGACTAAAAACTGTCCCTCTTTGTAGGGGATTCACTCATTCTTCTGTCCCCCTTTGTAAGCGCCGTCCTGAGCCTGTCGAAGGAGGGGACAACAGGGGGTAGAGGGTTTTAGTCCTCATGGCCGATAAAAAGAAAAACCCGTCAGCAATAAAGACCACCTCCTCCCGCGTGGCCATTACGGGATCAGCGGGGTTTATCGGATCTTGCCTGCTTGATACGCTGGAAAAAGATCCCTCCGTGGAACAATTGATCGCCCTTGACACCAAAGAAGCGGCTTACGAATCCAAAAAAACGAAATACTATCACCTTGATCTCACCGAAACTTTAGCCGATGCGCGATTGGCGGACATCCTTAAAAGGGAACAATGCGATACCTTGCTACACTGCGCCCTACCGGTAACGCCCCCAAAAAATCCTTCGTATGCCCATGAACTTGTTTCTGTGGGAACGATGTATGTCCTTAATGCATGCGCCGAAGCTCGCATTAGAAAAATTATTTTAGCGTCTACGACTGATGTTTATGGGGCTTCCATCAAAAACCCGAATTTTTTGCAGGAAGACGTTCATGAGCCAAAAGGATTCCAGCAAGGACCTTTCTTGACCGATAAAATCGATGCAGAAAAACAAGTTTTGAATTTTTCAAAAAAACATCCCTCATGCACCGCCACCATTCTGCGCCCATGCACCATTTTGGGGCCCACGGTTAATAGTTATAAAACCCGTTTTTTAAGAAATTTGTTTGTCACCACCATTTTGGGGTTTGACCCCCTTGTCCAGTTTTTACATGAAGAAGACCTGATGAAGGCTTTCAAGCTGGCTCTTCAAAAAAATTGCCCCGGCATTTTTAATATTGTGGGGGATGGGGTGCTTCCCTTGTCGCGGGTCATCAAAATTTGCGGAAGGGTCAATTTTCAACTGCCCCAATTCGGCTTTAAAACACTGGTGCAATTGGCCTGGCTCGCCGATTTATCCCCGGCCCCCGGCTCGCATGTCGATTTTTTGCGGTATACGTATGTGGCTGACGGTTCCAAGGCAAAAAAAATTCTGGAATTCAACCCAGGTTTTTCCTCCAAGGAAGCCCTGATCAGTTTTGTGGGGGCGGAAAAATTGCGGGAAATTCAGTTGATTGAGGCGTAGGTTTCCCCCGTATCATCCCCCTTTATCACCGCGTAGCGGGATAAAGGGGGATATTATATGGAACAACCGTTAAAACAAAATCCCAAAGTGCTTTCTTTCTATCGTGGTAAAAACAGAAAAGAATCTCCACCCATTTTTGAAAACCTCGCCAAGAATCTTGATGAAAGCTTAAACACGCTTCCCCAAAGTTTAGCCCAATCCATAGAAATGGCAGACAATGATTTAAGCACCCTTATCAACAAAAAAATTTCCCACAAGCTAGGCGAACTGCAATTGCGATGCGAGCTGGAACAATTTGCCGAACAATTGGAGGCCCGTGTTCAGAAAACCTTCAATTTTCTATCCATTCAAGAAAAACTGGAACAAGAAGAAAAAGACCGTCTTGAATTGGTCAAAAACCTCACCTCGCAACTGGTGAAGGTGTTCACTTTTGATTTTTATCGAAACGTCATCCAGAGTTTAGGCAACCAGGAATATGAAGAAGAAGTGGATCTCTTCGGCATGGACCGGCGGTTGATTGAAAAAGTAAAACCTTTTTTTGATTTCATGTATCAAACCTATTGGCGGGTCAATACCTGGGATATGCATCATGTTCCCGATGAGGGCCCCGCCCTTATTGTCGCCAATCATTCAGGAACCATTCCCTGGGATGGCTCCATGCTTAAAGTAGCCATTATGAATGACCACCCCGTGCGCGAGGATGCCCGATTTTTGGTCGAAGATTTTGCCTATCACATGCCCTTTCTGGGAACAGCCATGCATCGGCTGGGTGGGGTGCGTGCCTGCCCGGAAAATGCCGAATTGCTTCTTAAAGCCGGGCACGCGGTCATTGTGTTTCCTGAGGGCGTCAAGGGAATCGGTAAAAGTTTTAAAAACCGTTATAAACTTCAGCGTTTTGGTCGGGGTGGCTTCATAAAGCTGGCCATGAAAACCAAAAGCCCCATCGTTCCCACGGCCGTCATCGGGGCTGAAGAAATTCATCCCGTCATTTTCAAATCCAATTCCCTGGCAAAGGCCATTGGGGTCCCCTTCATCCCCTTTACCCCCACCTTCCCCTGGCTTGGGCTTTTTGGGCTTATCCCGCTTCCTGCCAAATGGGACATCCAATACGCCCCCGCTATTTCCTACGAAAAATATGGGGAACAGGGTTTAAATGACGACTTGCTTATCAACCGTCTTTCAGAAGAAGTAAGACAGACCATTCAAAGCATGATCAACAAACGCCTTAAAAAACGGGAATCGATCTGGTTGGGGTGAGGGTGCATGGGGGGCGCGGCAAGCGGCGCCCCTACGTAAACAACCCCCGATAAATACCTTCAATTTCTTTTGCGGCTTCTTCCAAGAACAATTTTTTCCCTGTCTCTTTTAAAACACTGGTTATTCCTCTGCCTTCAACACCACACGGTAAAAAATAACCAAAAGGGGTTAGATCACAATCAAGATTCAGGGCCACACCATGGGTTGTCACCCCTTTAGAAACATGAAATCCTACGGAGCAAATTTTTTGTAGGGGCGGTTCGTGAGCCGCCCTCACCCACAACCCCGGATTATCCTCATCCCGCTCACACTCAACTCCCTTCTCGCTCAAAAACTTTCTGACCCCTTCCTCCACATTCCAAACCCACTCTTCAATGGAATATCCCCGTTTTTGAATATCAAAAACAAAATAAATCACCAACTGCCCAGGCCCATGGTAAGTAAGCTTGCCACCCCGATCTGTTTTGACAAAATCGATATTTTTTTTAAGAAGCTCTTCTTTCTTAAGATATAAATCTTTTTCGGAAGGTTTTCTTCCCATGGTGACGACAGCTTGGTGTTCCAAAAAGAGAATCTGGTCCCCTATTTCGTTATTCTGCCGCTTCGCTTTAAATTCTTGCATTAACCCAAGAGCTTCGGCATAAGAAATTCGTCCCAAGAATTGGGATTGAAAAGATGACATAGTTAAACCCTTCGATAAGCTATACATTGGACATGGTGAGCCTGTCGAACCATGAATTGGAAAAATTTGAGACTCTTTCAGAGGATTCAACTTCTATGAACGAACCCATTTTATTTCAAGTTGAAAAAAATATCGCCACCCTCACCTTCAACCGCCCTGAAACTTTGAATGCCATGGATGAAACCATGGGCAAGGCTTTTGGGGCCATTTTAAAACAGATCAAATCAGATCCCCAAATTCGCGTGGTCATTATTACAGGCGCCGGACGCGCTTTTTCAAGCGGTGGCAATCTTGAAATGCTGGAATCCAAAATCAAGAAGAAAAAAGCCACCAACCAGAAAGAATTACAGAATTTTTATAAAACATTTCTTGAAATTCGCAAACTACCCATCCCCGTGATTGCCGCCATTAACGGCCCCGCAGTGGGAGCCGGCTTTTGCCTGGCGTTGGCCTGCGACCTTCGCTATGCCGCCACCACGGCCAAATTGGGGGCTAATTTTGCCCGCCTTGGCCTGGCCCCCGGCATGGGGGGCACTTATCTCATCACCCGCCTGGTGGGGCCCACCATGGCTTCTGAAATTCTTTTGACAGGGAATGTTTTTGAAGCGGAACAGGCCCTTGACTATGGCCTGCTTAACGATGCAGTGGCCGCTGAAAGCTTGATGGACTATGTGAAAAGTATCGCCACCAAAATAGCCCAAAACGGCCCCGTGCCGGTAAGGCTTATCAAAAAAGGCATTCAAATGGCCATGCACAAAACCCTGGAGCAAATGTTCATTTATGATTCCGCCGCCCAAGCCACCTGCTTTGCCACTCAAGACATTAAAGAAGGCATTGCCGCCATCCGTCAAAAACGCACTCCGAATTTTGTGGGGAAATGAAGAACTCGGGGGCAAGCCCCCGAGTTTCATCCTGAGCCACCCTTCGACTCATCCCGCAATGCGGGATTCGCTCAGGGTTATCCGTCATTTTATTTCGGCCCCAAGGGGCCGAGTTTTTGTCGAAGGATAAATTTTCAGGATTTTTTCAAGAATTGCCCTATTTCGGCGGCAAATGCTTCAAAATCAACCAGGTGAGTCTGAAGATAGGAATAAATCTTGTGGTAATCGATAGTCATATATTCATGCACAATAAGATTTCGAAAACGTCCCAGCCCCTGTAATCTCTGATATAAATTCTCTGAGAGAATGCCGTTCTTTTGCAGAACCGGAAAGGTTTCTTCCAATGTCGTCGGCATTTCATAGCCTTTTTCTGAAATAATATGGTTGGCAATATCAAAAACAGCTTCTGCCGCCAATTGCAGGTTTCTATCAGCAATGTCCTGGTCCCGCCACGATCCAAGAAAATCAGCCTCTGAAATCTGGGCCATTGTTTTCAGGCGTTTTAAACATTGCTCCAATTTTTTGAGCCGTTCTAAAATGACTGTCTTAGAGATGACCAAAGCGTCCTCCTTCAATGCGATCCATCATCTTTTTATAATAACGCTGGCGATAGTATTCCATGTCGAAATACTCCCGAAGCACGCGACAAGAAAATTCAATCCGCTCTTTTTCATCACGGCACATCAAGATTTGGCCCTTGGCCACAATTTCATAGCTAACATGGGATGGCAATTTTCTTAAGTCAACCAGATCAAGCGATGCCGGTAATTTTGACTTGACCAGATCATTATAAATGGAATCAAGAAGAGCTTCGCGTTTGACTTCATTGTTTTCAGAAACATAAACCCCAATATCCAAATCACTGGCGGCATGGGTTTTGCCTTTGGCGAATGAGCCAAAAAGATAGGAAAAAAGAACTTGGGGATGTTTGCTCAATATCTCCTGAATGGATTTAAAACCAAGCTTCATAAAAAAGCATTTTAACAGAGGTTTTATGAAAACCAAGGAGTTAATTTTGAATCCGGGTTAATGTTTTGAAAGAGTCCGAGCGTATACATCCAAGGCCTGCGCGTCACGGACGCGACCTTGGGAATCAAAAAACGATAGCATCAAAGAACTTCTTTCTTCAGGGGGGATTTTAGATCAATGGTATGCACCCCAGGGCAAGCCCTGGACCCAAGATTCTCCGCCTAAGGCGGAGGGTTTTGACCCAGCAAGGCTCGTCCCCGAAGCCAACGAGCGTAGGGGATAAATGAAAGGTGCGGAATTTAGGGCAGGAATAAAGCACACCTTTCGAGAGCCTCAGGGTGTCTCCTACTTGGACAAGATATCCTTATTTGGACATGCCCCTCGAACCATGGATTTGTATGTGGTAAGGTCCTCAAAATAGGTTCTCAAGTAAATATTGACCTAATACTTGACCTGATTTATAGTCTAACCCATGATTCAAATCAACATTTACGAAACAAAAAAGAATTTCTCAGCCATCCTTAAAAGAGTACAAGCCGGTGAAACTATTATTATTTCTTCCCATAATAAACCCATTGCCGAGCTAAGCCCTATCAAGAAACAAGCCGTAAAAAAAAGACCCTTGGGCTTGGCCAAAGGGGATTTTACAGTCCCTGATGATTTTAATGATCCCCTTCCTGATGAAATCTTAGATGCCTTTGAGGGGCGTGAAGCATTTGAACAACCTCAGAACGTGATGAGCCCGTTTCACCACAAATCCCTACAAAAACCCCAAGGCATCTTTGATGAGGTCTTTGGTGTTTTAAAGCCTGACGAGGCCCAAGAGCTTTTAAAAAATATCCATCACGGCCGCTTGAATAGCCCGCGGTTCGAATAGCCCATGCCCTATCTTTTCGACACAGACACCTATATTTTCCTTTCGGCAGGAAACAAATCCATCAAACAAAAAATAGATGAGGTCGGGGATAGCCAGATTTCTCTTTCTTCCATCACTGTAGCCGAGCTCTATTTTGGGATTTTTCAATCGAAAAAAGTTCAGGAAAATCTTAAAGCCATTCAAAAAAATATCGAAAAACTGGAGATTTTTAATTTTAACAAACACACGGCCAAAATTTTTGGCCGCCTTAAGGCCCATCTTAAGCAGAAAGGCGCCCCCATTGCCGATATGGACCTGGCCATTGCCGCAATCGCCATTCACCACGACTGCATCCTGATCACTCACAACACAAAGCATTTCGAAGCTATTCCTGAATTACTGGTTGAAGATTGGTATCGATAAGGGGGGGAAATCGCTGATGAAAAATTCTTTCATACCCCCTGCGAATGAATTGTCTTTAATAGCAAAGCGATCAATTGCTTGTCTTGTAAAGTGGGAGTTTTGTCCGAGTTATGGAGAACTTCTATTAACTTGGCGTAACCATCAATTTGATTTCTGTATCTCCCAAAAGCACCGCCCAAAAGAAAATCCTTACGATAAGCCTTTAAGCGTGCCTCTTTTTCTGGATTTGGATCTTTTGGGATATCTTCCATCTTTACAATTTCCAAACGGCCATTTTTCAATTCCATAAGCCCCAACTTTTCACAGCGTTTATTAAATTCTTTTTCGACCACCTCCTTGCGACGTGCAGCCAAATTAATGAGGTATATTTTCATGTCATGAAAGTTAAATTGCCCTTTTTCATCAATAAGCTCTGTAAGCGACACCCCTGACCAAACACGGTGTCCGGTTTTTTTTAAGCGATCATATTGGCCTGCTAGATTATCCCCATATTTTTTGTAGTATTCAGCCAAAAAACCTTTGAGCCTTCTTTCATCGAGAACTCCTTCCTTTGCAACATGGATCATTGCCTGATCCAACAGAATCCCCTCCATTAATTCAGTAAATTTTTTACTTTCATTAACCAAATTTTGGGCCGCTTTAGTGACTTTATTGCCATAGTCTTGGTCATCTTGATAGGCCCGTGCTTCGCCTGCTTTAATGGCGGTAGGGAAAAGAAATTCCAAAGTATCAGGGTAATCTTCTTGTGGCGGCATTTGGTCAAAAGCAAATTTGAGCAATCTGACATCCGGGTCCTTGTCGGCCATGATATATAAATCAATTCCCATCCCTCCTAGGGCATCCCCCAGGGAAACAACAGAAACACCTTTTACAATTTTTACTCCATAGAAAATACCCTTGGCCCCAAGACTAAGCCCCTGCCCTCCCACTGCAGTTACACCTCTTGCTGCTGCACCCGCAACCTGCGGAGCCGCACCCGTGGCTTCCAAACGAGCCAAGACCTCGGGAAAATGTTTTGAAAGAGTTCTATCGAAATAATAAAAAACAGTTCCTGTAAGAACCACACTGCCAACGTCATTGCTCAATGAACCTGCTTGCAAAACTTGATGGCCTTCAGGCAAATATCCCCCCAATTTGTCCAATAATGCTGATGAGGTCTTTAGCCCTAAATACCATTTGGGAATGGCTCCATAGTTCATGGGGGCTAAACGGTATCGCCCCATCAGTGGGGAAGCCGCTACTTCGTAAGCGGCAATAGTTATAGCCGGACCAAGAACCTGGCGTGCTGCATCAGGAACATCCGCATACATAAGGCTTCGATCAATCACAATATTCAAAATAAAACCGCCCGTCATGCCTTTGTAATTAAATCCAAGAGATTCTCCTGGAGTTTTGGGCTGCCCTAATTTGGAGGTAAGCTTATATAAGACAATCATCGGAACGAGAGATTCCCCAATCCGAATCATATAATCCCAGCTAAAAACAACATTAGGATCGCTCATAAAAGGCAGAAAAGAAGCCTGAAGGACTTCGGGTAATGCGGTACCGTAATCCTTTAAGGAATAGTCCATACGAGGCTTGCAAACGGCCATCAAATATTCCACTTCTCCCTTAAGTTTGGTTTCTTGATGCTTTTGGAAATAATGGTCGTAATCGAGCGCACTCATTCCCATGATTTGATCCGAACTCATGGCTTCCAAAGAATCCGGTTTTTTTTCAGCAATGGGATTTCCATTGGGAGAAAAAAAATATTTATTTCCTAGGGTACAAACATCTCTGGCTTGTATGTTGGGGTAAGTCTCCTTCATTTTAAAAACTGCTTCGGGGATGTCTTGGGTTGTTTTAACAAGAGGATAACGCAATTCAATCAGCGCTTCTTCAGGTTGGGTGCATGCGGAAGGAGTATGAACTTGTTCTGTTTTTACGGAACCCATTTTTTTTACCTTATTGACCATGACTTAAGGAACACGGATCTTGACCGGACTTAAACCTAGAGGGGCCCTTGCTGGAGCTGGAGCAGGTGCAGGTGCTTTCAAACTAACAGGGGGAACAAAGGGGACCGATCCATTGGGTGAAACAGCTGTAGAGGGAGCCAAATTTGAAGCGTTGGGAGCCTCACTTGCAAGAGGCGCCCCTCCAACAAGTTCAACGGCTTTCCTGGAATCACCACCAGCATAGGCATCCCATGCTTGGGCCGCTATCTGCTCATCTGAAATAGGCTCAAAAGCGCTGCTCGTAGAATTAAAAACAATTCCCACGGCTTCAAACTCATCCCGATTCCGGATGTAAAGATCACTGGCGGCTGTCGAAAGGGCTTCTTGGTTTTCGGTAGCGTTGCGAAGGTCTGCATAAATGGTAAGCACTTCACTTACTCCCCCTGCTTGATGGGCTTGGGAAAGGAGGGAGGCGTAATCGGGAGTGGCCCCTTGACCCCTCGACCCCTCGACCCCTCGACTCCGCTCGGGGACCACTCCGCTCGGGGACCACTCCGCTCGGGGACCACTCCGCTCGGGGACCAAAGGGGTTGAAGCGCGGGTGGCGGGTTGCGCAGCATCTGGAGCAGATTCAACTTCCTGATTTGGCTTTTTAATTGCCTCCTTCACTTCTGGAGTGGCATTCCCCCAGAATTTACCATAGGCATCTAAAAAACCACCAACAGCATCTTTTACATCTTGAACAGTTTCCCCAGCTGCTTTCTTCTCAAGAGCACGCTGATCAGCTTCATTTTCATTACATACAGCCATTTGACCCCCTAAAACCAAAGAATTAAACCTTTCCCTTGCTTCTGCCTTGGCCTCTTCTTTTAATTTTTCTAAACGACCTCTTGTATCGTAGGCGTCAAAAGGTCTGACTCCATTTCTCAATGTTTGTTCAGCGCGGCCAGTTCCATAAGGGCTAAAAGCCCATGCTGTTGTCGATCCACCTATTAAGACTGCAAGCCCTCCAATAATCCAAGATCCAATACCCTCCTCTTCAGCGTGGCTTTGATAAGCTTGTTTTGCATTTTCAATACTTAAGGCCGTTGCTTTTCCCCCTATCATCTCTATTCGAGCCATAAGATCAGCCTTTGCTTTGGCCAGGGCCGTATTATCTGCTTCGGAATCAGGAGCTGGATTTTTAGGGTAATTAGTTGGTGAATAACAGGTTTTGATTTCTTCTGCTTCTTCTTCTGAAAGCTTATGGGTACTCATCCCAGAATATATCTTAGCGCCAGCGATGAGTGCCGTAATGCCCAAGCCCAGATATCCAAAATAACGTAGATTTCTACTTACGATGTTTTGCCTATAGGGAATTAGCTGTTCAATATTCTGTGGGCACCAAGTTCCATTAGTTCTTGCCAAACGAGTCATTTCTTCGTTCACCGCATCTTGATACGTGCGGCTCTGTCGGCCCTCTCTCACCTCTTGCCTATCATGCAATCGATGGAAAATATTTACACCGATACCAAAGATAGCTAACGCACTTCCAATCCCAATACCTGCTTCTGCTACCCGAGAATGCTGCTGATCCGGCATGCCTAATTTATTATAGTAAGCTTCACACTTGGCTTCTAACACAGTCTCCAAATCACCTATTTCCCCTAAAGTCTGTTGTTGAGCCGTTTGTGCAGGTGAGGGTAAAAAACTAGGCACATCCAGATTGGCAAAATAGGTTCCATCAGGTCCCCCTTTTTGACAAATATGTTGTGTGCTCAAGAATGGATAGTCTTTCTTCATCATCTCTACAAAAACGGACACTACCTCAGGTAAAGTAAAATTTGTGCCTAGAGTTGTTTCGTCTATTTGTTTTTTAAGATTGGTTAATGCTTCCGTCGTGATATCTGCGACGTTTTCCTCAGCGCCACATTCACGGTAAGTATAAGGTTGAGAAGGGGATGGTTGAACGGGCAAGCGTTTAGGATCAACAGATGTAGGAGCAAAGGTGCCAACCGGGCCACCCGCATTTGCTAAAACAACAGGAACTGCACTAAATGAAGGAATAGAAACCATATAGTTTTATTCCTTATACCTTCCCCACAGATATTATCGGCAAAAGCTTGAAGATGTTGCGGATTGGAGGAATTAATTAGGATGGATGACGCGGCGTGACAAATTGGACTGCGCCCCGTCAACTGGAGAGTTGGCGTCAGAAGTTGAGATGGGGGTTGCAGTCGTTAGTTTTTGTTTTCCAATAAATGGCTTCA
>MGPH01000027.1:12609-44295 GCA_001797365.1 Deltaproteobacteria bacterium GWA2_45_12 | reverse complement strand
CTGAAATTATTTTGAATCCGGTGTCTTTGGTGCCACGGGCGTAAGCCCGTGGGGCCCCACAGCTCGGCGGAGCCGAGCTTGATACCCCGTGGCTTGCCACGGGGTTCTTCATTAATTTTGTAAAATTAACAATAATTTCAGAAAGTTAAAAAACATTAAAAAAACTATTGTACTTTATTTTTGAATCATATAAAAAATGAATGACTATTCATTCATTGGCAAAAAAGTTTTTGCTTAATGGATTTTTAATTTTTTTTTAATTCATTTTTAGGAGGTCTGCATGCAGCTTCTCAATCAGGTTTCAGGTTTTCTTCATAATGGTTATCCGGGGCTTACCATCACGGCATCGGTGCTTGTGGTGTTGACTTTTGGTTACACCGGAGCTCCCTTAATTTTATGGAGCCTGGCCATTCTTGGTTTGCTTATTGGTTTCGGGGCCCCTGCTGCCGTCATTTATACAGTGCTGGCACTGATGGTCATTTTTAACATTAAACCCCTAAGAACCAATTTGGTGACGCGTGGTCTGATGAAAACCATGAAGGGGTTCATGCCCAAAATTTCCGACACGGAACGCATTGCTTTGGAAGCAGGCGTTGTGTGGATTGAAAAAGACCTCTTTTCAGGAAAACCCGATTTCAAAAAAATATTGAAGGAACCCTATCCTGATTTGACGGATGAAGAAAAAGCATTCGTTAACGGCCCCGTTGAACGTCTGTGCGCTGTTTTGGATGACTGGCAAATCTGGAAAACGCGCGAAATTCCCAAGGAAGCCTGGGACATTATCAAAAAAGAACGTTTCTTGGGTATGATCATTTCCAAAAAATATGGTGGCCTCGGTTTTTCGGCCTTGGCTCACAGTGCTGTTATTCAAAAAGTGGCGGCTCGTTGTATGCCTGCCTGTGTGACAATCATGGTGCCCAATTCATTGGGACCTGCGGAACTCATTAGCCATTACGGTACTGATGAACAAAAAAACAGGCTACTTCCCAAATTGGCTTGCGGGGACGAAATTCCTTGTTTCGCTCTAACCGAGCCCACAGCCGGGAGCGATGCAGGGTCCATTCTGGCCAATGGTGTCTTGTTTAAAGATACGGATGGCGAATTGAAAATGCGTCTTAACTGGAACAAGCGCTACATCACTTTGGCAAACATTGCGACCACCCTTGGGCTGGCTTTCAAGTTGCAAGATCCTGAAAACTTGCTGGGTAAGGGGCCCAATTTGGGAATTACCTGCGCCCTTATTCCCTCAAGCACCAAAGGTGTTGTTTTGGGAAGACGCCACGATCCCTTGGGCGTTCCTTTTTCAAACTGTCCCACACAGGGTAACGATGTCGTTGTCTCGGCTGAAAAATGCATTGTGGGTGGTATTAAAGGGGCAGGGCAAGGATGGAAAATGCTTATGGAATGCTTGGCTGCAGGCCGCGGCATTTCACTTCCTGCCCAAAGCACGGGGGGGGCCAAATTGTTTACCCGCGCCGCCAGCGCTTATGCCACGGTTCGCAAACAGTTCGGTGTTTCAGTGGGTAATTTTGAAGGGATTGGAGAACCTTTGGCTCGTGTGGCCGGGTTTAATTATTTGATGGAAGCCGCCCGTCGTTTTGTATGCGGTGCGCTTGATCAAGGGATTAAGCCTCCCGTAATTACCGCCATGGCCAAATACAACCAGACCGAATTGATGCGTAAGCAGGTCATTGACACCATGGATATCATGGGAGGAGCTGCTATTTCGCGTGGTCCTCGTAATTTGGTGGGGCATGCCTACATTGGAACTCCCATCGGTATTACCGTGGAAGGGGCCAATATCATGACCCGCACCCTTATCATCTTTGGACAAGGGGCTCTTCGTGCTCACCCTTACGCCTTTAAGGAAGTGGATGCCATCGTCAAAGGCGATGTCAGCGCCTTTGATTCCGCTTTTTGGGGCCATGTGGGGCATGTGGTACGCAACTTGTTCCGCTCAGTCCTTTTAAGCCTTACCCGTGGTCGTTTAGCCATTTCGCCCGTTGGTGGACCAACGGCCCAGTACTATCGCAAGCTGGCCTGGGCTTCTGCCACTTTTGCCATCATGTCCGACATGGCCATGGGCACCCTGGGTGGAACTCTTAAAACCCGTGAAAAAATCACCGGCCGTTTTGCCGATGTTCTTTCATGGATGTTCTTGGCTACCTGCACCCTTCGCCGTTTTGA
Source organism: Deltaproteobacteria bacterium GWA2_45_12 (assembly GCA_001797365.1). Taxonomy (NCBI): domain Bacteria; class Deltaproteobacteria; species Deltaproteobacteria bacterium GWA2_45_12. Next base: position 42,108 of record MGPH01000027.1, on the reverse strand, counting down.
GGCTGAAGGTCGCAAAGCTGAAGATCTTCCTTTTGTGCACTTCTCATTGAAGTATGCCTTGGCCCGCATTCAGGAAGGTTTTAACGGTATCTTCAAGAACATCAATTCCCCTGGCTTGGGTTGGCTTTTTGCCGGCCCCATCAGCTTATGGGCGCACATTAACTCAATCGGCTCCGAGGCAAATGATAAAATTACCAACCAGATTGCCAAGCTGATTCAGGAAGACAGCCCTCAGCGCGATCGCATGACCGATGGCATCTATTATTCCCCTGTGGAAGGAGATGCCTTAAAACGCCTGGATGATACTTTCAAGGCCGTCAAAAAAGCCGGTGAAATCACCAAAAAAATTCGCAAGGCTGTTTCTGCCGGAACGCTTCCCAAGTTAAAAGGAGCGGCTTTGGTAGAGGAAGCTCTCAAGAAGAGTGTTATTACCCAAGATGATGCCAAGTTTTTGCAAAAAGCCGAAGCGATGAGATTAGACGCCATTCAAGTGGATGACTATAGCCAGGAGGAATATCTGGGCCAAACCGCTCCAGCTCACATGGCAAAAACAGCGTAATAGTATTGGTCTAATAGGGGGGCGTATGGCCGCCCTTACAAAAAGCCCCTGGTTTTTAAAGCCGGGGGCTTTTTTATTTCCATCCGTTGACAGCACCCTAAAACAAAACTAGGTTTGCTCCGTTTAAAGATATTCCAAACGGGGGCAAATTATGGCCAAACGAATTTTTTTATTCTTAATCACCAATATCTTGGTGGTGCTTACTATCAATATTTTATTACGTATTTTCAATGTTCAGCCCTACCTTACTCCTTACGGGCTTGATTATACGAGCTTGGCCGCATTCTGTTTCATTTGGGGGATGGGTGGGGCGTTTATTTCCCTTCTCCTTTCAAAAATCATGGTCAAGATGATCATGGGTGTGAAAATAATCGATCCTCAAACAACTGACCCCACTTTGCAACGGCTGGTACAAATGATAAGCCGTCTTTCGACCTCGGCGGGCATTCCCATGCCCGAGGTGGGAATTTATCAGTCCCCTGAAGTGAATGCCTTTGCCACGGGCCCAACTAAAAACCATTCCCTTGTGGCGGTTTCCAGCGGTCTTTTGCAAAGAATGGATAGCGCTGAGATTGAAGGTGTGTTGGGTCATGAGCTAAGCCATGTGGCCAATGGGGACATGGTGACAATGACGCTGTTGCAGGGGATTGTGAATTCGTTTGTCATGTTTTTATCGCGTGTGATCAGTTTTGCCCTTGTCCAGGCCCTACGTGGAAGGGATAGTGATTCTCGCAGTGCTTCTCGAGGGATGTATTTTTTGGTCTCTTTTGTCTTGGAAATCGTGTTCATGATTTTTGGGGCGATGATTGTCGCCTGGTTTTCCCGCTATCGTGAATTCCGTGCCGATGCGGGTGGTGCCGTTGTTGCTGGGCGGGGTAAAATGATTGCGGCCCTTCAAAAATTACAATCTTTTTATGGACTGGAAGACAAATCCAAACAAACCCCAGCCATTGCCGCTTTGAAAATTTCCAGCTCCTCGGGTTTCTTAAGGCTTTTTTCCACCCATCCTCCACTTTCGGAGCGTATTGCAAGGCTTATAAGCGGAGTCTGATTTTGTGGTGGATTTCATCAAATACTCCAAGATAATATGCCTTATGACTGATGAGGAATGGATAGAAAAAGGTGTCGATATCTGGCTTATCCGGGATAATTTAAAATTGTCTTTTGAAGAGCGTGTTGAACAACACCAAAACACGCTGGATTTTGTAGACGAATTGAAGCAAATGATTTCTTCTCATGATTCAAAACCTTCAAGACCTCCTGAAACTACTCCTCCAAAGCGATCTTGATTTTGTGCTTATTGGCGGTTTTGCCGCCGTCCTGCATGGTTGCAATCAAACGACTCGCGACATAGATATTTGTGTCTTGCATTCTGCAGAGCAGATTGAAACCCTGCAGCATCTTCTTAGCCCCATTCATCCCTATTATCGGGGAACGGATCCAAAAGAATCTTTTCTAGTGCCCAAGGATTTCAGCCAAAAACAGGATTTCCACCTGGTTACCGACTTAGGTGTTTTGGATGTTATTTCCAAAGTGAAAGGGGTTGGTGATTTTTATGCTGTTCTTAAAAATAGTAAAGAAATTACCTTGTATGGGCATTCCTGCCGGATCATCTCCATTGAAGATCTCATCAAAAGCAAAAAGGCTTTAGGCCGTCATCGGGATTTGGCGACGGTTGCCGAATTGGAAGCTATTCTGGAAAAAGATAAAAATTAAGCCACCTCAAATATTTTTCAATCCCTTTTATCAAGGCAGGGCTGAAATTTCAGCAAAGTTTTGGCTTGTGGATAAAGGGGATATATTCCTTATTTTCGACGTTTTTTAGGAGTATGGTCCGGTAAAAACAGAACTGGCGGCAGCAACTTTGTCCTCAAAATGCCGATACTATTCGACATATGGCTCATCCCCTGGGTTTGAACATCACAGAAATCACTCCCGATCCGGAATTGCAGGAATTACTCAGGCAATTAGGAAATAAGGATGAGGTTCTTAACATCCAAGAAGTCGATTCCAATGGCGATGGTTATCTGGATGCCAGTCGGACCACTCAACTCTGGCCGGAGTATCTTCTTCGCCGCGTTGAGCATGCCCTTTTTTCCAAACACCTCGTTCAAAAACAGCGGGAGCATCCTCCGTTATTTCAAATGAGCTTGAACAATCCCTCGCGGACATCGCTTCATATTCGATCCCTGAATAGCTTTGATCCCCAAGTGGAGCCAGGTTTTAAACTTGATTTAAGAACCCAGGGATTGGGAAGTTTGGTCGCAGGGGCTCCTTATTTGAATTTGGCCGCTTCGCTCCAAGCTGATGATCCTTCCACTCCCGCCAATGAAGGGGTGGAGAATATCGCACGCTATCTTGAGAAAGAATATTTTCCGCGTCATCTCGAAATTCTTACGGCCTTTCGTATCCAGGATATCCGCCGTTTAACCCCGCGGCAGGCGGTTCAATTAGCCTCTTCCATCCCCATTGAGCGGCTTGACTATTCAGTGGCCCAAACCAAAGCGGGAATGAACGGAAACCAACGGATCGTCAATGATGACACCCCCATCGAGCATCTGTTTAGTTGGGAGAGGGATGATGCCGGCAACGGTGTTTGCCGCAACTATGCTGAAATTGCGCGAGGGGTTCTCGATGCTTTGAAAAACTTGCAAGATCCGATGACTTCCCAACTCAATACGACCTATGCCCTCCAGCTGGGGCTGGAGCACGATAAGAACGTGCCGGGATATGTGATGGATCATGTTTGGAACGGTTACGTGACTCTCACCCCCGCCGGGATGGAGGCCACTGTTTTGGACTCAACATGGGCCGATGATTCTGCAGAGGAGGAAACAAAACTCGATTTTACAAGGGAGAGATTTCTTACTTTGGTGGAAAATTTGAATGAGAAAGGCCTCGTCGATACCGCTTCTTTTGCTGAAGAACTTTTCAAAGCTTGGATCCGCGTTCCCAAGGCCGATTTTCCGACCATTCATGCCTCAAATCTGAAACAGGAGTTCCGCAGCCCTCCGGTAAATTATTTGATTGGCTCTCAAATCCTACAGATTTTCAATGACAACCCGCTTTTGATCGATTCGTTTCGAGACCCATTGATTCCCTTTATCAGGGGTTATACCCACGCCCTTCAGGGCCATGCCCGCCAAATGCGTGAAGCCCAGCCTCTTTTGAATCCGAAAGCCTTTGCCCTTTCCATGTTGATTCCATTTTTACAAAATTTACAAAGTTTGGTGGATCTGTGCCAAAAACTTCCCGAGGGATTTGAGGAGAAGAAAAATGCTTTAGAGGCTTGCCGCCTCTTATTGCAAGAGGCCTTCGACCGTTTTGGTTTTGGGTTCATTGACTATGCCTATGCTTATCTTCAGATAGCCGAAACATTGGCCGACACCCAAGTGGCGGATAAATGCATCGATTGGATCTCAAGTAATTCAGATTATTATCGGTATCATGAACTGGGAAAAATTTTTGAAACCGTCCGTCCGGAAAGAAGGGAGATTTACAAGGCTCATTGGAATGCAAAAACCTCGGATATCGACCGCTTAAAATATCCCAAGGCCGCCTCCCGTTTCGGAAATGTGTATGAGAGTTACATCCTCACAAATCAGATTCGACCGGAACAGCGGGAAGAGTTTGATGAACGCTTGAGGGCTGTTTTTGAGAGGTATTCCCTTGAAGATCGTGACTATTTGCATCGATTTACAATTCATGTCCAGGCTCAACCCGAAACAGTCTCCTTATTTGATACGCGAAGTATTTATTTCGTGCCCTCGATGACCTCATCGGAAATAGACGGCCTATTGAAAAAATTCATTCAATGGAATCGTGCCTGGGATGCATTCCAAAAAAATGGCCCTTGTGTTCTTAAAATCGCCGATTTTCTTCAGATGGTTTATGAGCCCCAACTCATGGAAGCCATAGAAGGGGCTAAGGCCTATTTTGACCAGGTGGAAGAGGGGTTGGTCCAATACAAGGAAGTCACCCTGGGTGATGAAGATCAAACCTATGATTTTTTACACCCGAAGATTTCCATCCAGCATTTTATTCACAGGGATTTTGCGGCGGTGGATGCCCTTTTAAAAACTCACAAGCCGGACGGCTATCCAGAGTTGGTTGATTTCAGAAAACTTCAAAAAAAGTATATGCAGCTGGAGAAATCGCCGGTGCTTGCAGAAAATACGCTTTTTGCAATCCCTTACGCAGAGCTCTCCATCGCCGATCGATTTTATGAGCCCATCAAGCAAGCCATTGAGGAGGTGGAAGTATCTTTTCCCCTTTTAAGAGCCAATCCTCTTCACTTAAAAATTAAATCCCGTGAAAAAAAGGACCCCCGTGCGCCATTGACCTTAAATCAGGGAGGTGAAGTCATCCTCTTTTCAGACACTCCCCTTGAAAATGTTCGCGATTCATTCAAAAAATCGGCGCAAACCTATAATCTTTTTTTAGATAGGCTTTCCCGATTATCGTCCCATAAAATTCTCTTTGAATCGGAATCGGCTTTCTTCCCTCTCACCCAAAAAACATGGGATCGGTTAGCCAAGCTGGAGGCGTTTACCCAGCCTTTGAGGAACCAACCGGATTATGCGGAGGCTTTTGATGGGATGAAGATAGGTTTTGGCGATGATTCCTTTGCGGTTCAACTTCATCAAGGGGGAACTACGGATCATCCTTTGCGTCAGTATGAGTTACGATTTACGGCAAGGGATCGCTCGACATTTATTAAAAAATTAGATGCCTTTGTGCAACAAGCTCGCACCTTAGAGCATCGTGCTTCTCGAATCGAAAGGGATTATGGAATTAAACTGGGTTTTAATTTTGAACACGGAAAGTATTACACCTTCGATTATTTGACAGAAGCCTTGGAAAACACGGAGCATTTTTTCTCCTCATCCCAACCCAAGTACAATGATTTTGCTGTGCAAATAGTCCCAAGTTCGACATATCCGGCGGGGGATGAAATGGCGCCATTTATTTTTGTATATTTGCCCGAGAGAACCATTTCGGTAAAGGCACCGTAAAATAATTGGGGGAATTAGTGGAAGGTAAGTCCCAGTTTTTTAGCCAAAGCATGTTTGTTAATGGTTGAGGCACAGGATTGGTTTCATGTGCCGGTTTAAATGTTTTTCCCTCAAGTAAGATAAATTGTCCAGTCCCTTGGTCGGGGTTCATCCCATTGATTCTTTTTAAAAATACATTGATTCTTTATCAGGGTATGTTAGTTTAACGTTTGTTAAACAAAGGAGGCTTTATGTTAGGTGTAAGATTAGATGATGATTTAGATAAACAACTTACACGATATACGCGTAAGATGGGTGTAAGTAAGAGCGAATGTGCCAAACAAGCTTTAAAAGAATATTTAAAAGGCAAAGCGATTGAAGAGTCTCATGATAAACGCACCTTAAAAGGCCTTGAGCAAATCGATGAAGGCCATGGAATTCCAGCTAATAAAGTATTTGCCACTTTGGATTCATGGACGAATGAGGGTGAAATCTGACCATGAAACTTGTTTTTTCCCCCGTTGCCATCGAGGATCTTCAGAGACTTTATATTTTCATTTCAGAGAGAAACCCTTCTTCTTTAAAAAAAGCAGCCAAGCGCCTTAGGCAAGCTTTTGAAATTCTTAAAGAGCACCCCTTGATAGGGTATGAATTAGATCACCTTACAGGAATTCGTGAGCTTTTGGTTCCTTTTGGGAAGGGAAATTATGTCATTCGTTATCGTGCCGAAAAAAAACGCGTAAGCATTGCCCATCTTTGGCATAGCCGTGAGGATCGAGAAGCAAAAGAGGCTTAGTTTTTCGTCGCTCATCTTTTGTTCATTGCCAGCCAATTTTAATCCCTTCTTTACATTCTCTTTACGATTGTGGTCGTATAGGTTCCCAAAAAGTTGGGGGAAAAAAATGGAACCGATCAAAGTGGTCATTATTGAAGATGAACCTGATATTGCGGAGCTTGTCCGGTATAATCTGCAAAAAGAAGGTTACAAACCTGTTATTGCTAAAGATGGGTTTTCCGGGCTGAAGCTGGTTAAAAATGAATCGCCCGATATTGTCCTTTTAGATGTGATGCTTCCCGGCATGGATGGAATTGAAGTGTGCCGAAAGTTGAAGTCGGATGCGGTAACGCGGTCGATTCCCGTGATCATGATGACGGCCAAGGGAGAGGAAAGCGATGTGGTTTTGGGCCTGGGTGTTGGGGCCGATGATTATGTGAAAAAACCCTTTAGCCCCAAAGAGCTTTTGGCTCGTGTAAAAGCCGTTTTAAGACGCATTAATAGTTTGCAGGATGAAGATGCCAAAGATCGTATTGAACTTAAAGACCTTGTCATTGACCTGCCCCGCCATGAAGTAAAGGTGGGCGGAACCCCCATCGTTCTTACGGCCACTGAATTTCGTCTCATTCATTTTTTAGCTTCCCATCCAGGGCGCGTTTTTAGCCGTGAACAACTTCTTAATCGCGTCATTGGCGAAGATGCCGTTGTGGTTGACAGGAACATCGATGTGCATATTCGGGTCATTCGCAAGAAGCTGGGGAAAAAGAGGGATCTTATTGAAACGATCCGTGGAGTGGGTTACAAGTTTGGCGATGAGTAAAAACGGCTTTTTTTGGCGGCTTTTTCCCAATCGTTTTTTAAAACGCGCGGTCCTTCGTGCGGTTCAACCCATTTTAAACATGCCGATTTCCGAAGAGATGTTGGGGAAAGATTTTTCTTCTCTGATGGAAAGTATCCATGAATTGTGTGCCAAGAAAAAAAGTCAACTTGAAGATCTAAGTACCGACCAACAAAAATTATCGGCCATCCTGGCCGCCATGGAAGAGGGCGTTGTGGCAGTAGATGACCAGGAAGATGTCGTTCATATGAACAAGGCCTGTGGGGACATCATGAACGTGGATCCCCTTATTTCCATGGGAAGAAAAATTTGGGAAGTAAGCCGCATTTCCGATTTAAATGACCTGGTGACCCGTGTTTTTAAAACCAAAACGGCCCATAAAAAAGAGGTGGCCTTGTTTACAGCAAAAGGGGACCAGATCATTCGTTTAAATGCCGTACCCATTCAAGGAGGAAACCAACAATGGGGTGTTCTTGTGGTGATGGATGACATTACCGAGTTGCGCAAGCTTGAAACAGTGCGGCGTGATTTTGTGGCCAATGTTTCCCATGAATTAAAAACGCCAGTCACCGTGATTCGCGGTTTGGCCGAAACCATTTTGGATGACCCTGTCATGGAAGCGGCTCAGCAAAAAAGTTTTCTGGAAAAAATAAAAGATCAGGCCCTGCGCTTGTCCGATTTGGTGACGGATCTTCTCACCCTTTCACGCATTGAATCAAACCGACCTTTTTCAGACCTGAAAATTCTGGATTTAAGAGATGTGGTTCAAACAGCCTATCAGAATCTTTTGCCATCGGCTCAGCTTAAAAAACAAAACCTGGAATTATTTATCCAAGAGTCTCCGATGAAAGTGCATGCCGAAGCCGAGGGTTTAAGACAGATTGTTGATAACTTGGTGAGCAACGCCATCAAGTATACGCCGGAAGGGGGATCTGTTTGTGTCGAGTTACATACCCAAGATGGGGTGGTTACTTTAAAGGTAAAGGACACAGGGATTGGGCTGGCTGCCGATGATTGTGCCCGTGTCTTTGAACGGTTTTACCGTGTCGACAAATCCCGTTCCCAAAACCAGGGAAGCACGGGGCTGGGGCTGGCCATTGTGAAGCATTTGACTTATGCCTTTGGGGGTACGGTGGGGGTTGAAAGCTCGCTGGGTTCCGGAAGTACTTTTTGGGTGACCCTACCTTTGGTTTCGTAGGGGCTATTTTGTTGGTCACCGAGCGGAGCCGAGGTGCCCGCCCTTCGACCTTTCGACTCCGCTCAGGGACCACTTCGCTCAGGGATCGGTCACTCCCTACAAGATTTATCTCCTCTTTATATAATCTTCACACACTCCGAATAGATATCGCCGCCAGTGTAGGCGGCCGTTTGGGAATCCGTGTAAGGCGGTTTGCGAACGGCCCCTACTAAACACCATTAATAAGGAGATAACATGAAAAAATTTAATCAAAAGGTCGGGGTTTTGGCCCTGGCTTTAAGTTTGGTGATGCCGCTTGTAGGTATGGCCAATGGAAGCTCTTCCTCCTCTTCTGAAGATCCCAATACCTTCCGTGTTTTTTGGAAGGAAGGCGTGAATTTTCAGACTGCGGACAAAAAATTCAAGTTCAAAATTGGGGGACGTTTGCATACCGATGTGGCTTACAACAATGCCGACCAGGAACTGATCGATGATTTAGGCCCCTTAAATCTGGATTCCGGCGCTGAAATTCGCCGAGCCCGTATTGAGCTGGGTGGTTTGTTTTACGAACGATTTGAATTCCAGGGTGAATTTGACTTTGCCAATGCCGGTGGCGTTGAATTTAGAGACTACCTGTATCTTGGTGTGGCTGATATCCCCGTTGTTGGAGGAATCCGGGTCGGTTACATGAAGGAACCTTTCGGATTGAATGAATATATCAGCAGCAATGCCAATACATTCATGGAAGTAGCCAATGCATGTACCTTCTGCATCGGCGGCAATTTGGGTTTCCAAATCCATAACGATCCTTTAGATGGCAGAATGTCCTGGCAGGCCGGTGTATTTAAAGACACAGATAATCGTGGCCGCCTTGAAGAAGGGGGCAATATTGATCTGACAGGCCGCATAACAGGCCTTCCCTGGTATGAAGATGATGGAGAAAAACTGGTTCATTTAGGATTATCCTACAGTTTTCAGAACTATGCCGATCATGCCACCAGCTTTGCCCGCGCCGAAAACGGCATTACGGGCAATTATGTCAATACAGGAAGTATTGCCGCGGCTAATGCGCATTTAATCGGTACTGAATTTGCCCTTGTCTACAAACCCTTCTCTTTTCAGGGGGAATACATCAATGCATTTGTAAACGCGGATGGAACCGGTGTTCAAAATCCCAATTTCAACGGATTTTACGCGGAGGCTAGCTACATTTTAACCGGTGAGCATCGCGATTACAAAAAAGGCAACGGTGTTTTTGGATCCGTGAAACCCAAGAACAATTTCCTTAACGGAGAAGGTGGTTTGGGTGCCTGGCAGTTGGCGGCTCGTTATTCCCGTGTTGATCTTAATGACGAAAGCGTTCTTGGCGGCATTCTGACTGATTATACCGCCGGCGTGAATTGGTATCTTAACCCCAATGTTCGCGTCATGGTGAACTACGGGTTTGCCGATCTTAAGAATTCAGGACATTCCAACTCGGTGATGACCCGTTTCCAAATTAATATCTAATTTCATTCAGGTGGCGGGCACAAGGCGTTAAGCCCTGTGCCTTTACCGCTGAAAATTATTAAGGAGTTTTTTATGAAAACAAAATTGATTCTTGCAAGTTTGTTTGTAACTTTGATCGCGCTTAAATCATATGCCGGTGTAACGGGGTTGGTGACTGTAGATGGCTCGAGCACCGTGTTTCCCATAACCGAAGCAGTTGCTGAAGAATTTCAAATTGCCAATCGTGGGGCAAAAGTCACTGTGGGTATTTCTGGTACTGGAGGAGGTTTTAAGAAGTTCTGTCGTGGAGAAATTGATATTTCAGATGCTTCCCGACCCATTAAGGCCGAAGAAATGCAAATCTGCAAGGATGCCGGGATTCAATATGTTGAGCTTCCAGTCGCCTATGATGCCCTCACCATTGTTGTGAATCCAAAAAATCCCCTTTCCTCCATCAAGGTGGAAGAGTTGAAAAAAATGTGGCAGCCCGAAGCTCAAGGGGTTGTGACCAAATGGAATCAGATAAATCCTTCCTGGCCTAATCAAAACTTAAAACTTTATGGGGCAGGATCGGATTCAGGGACGTTTGAATATTTTACCGAAGCCACCGTGGGAAAAGCCAAATCTAGCCGTGGGGATTATACGGCCAGCGAAGATGACAATGTCGTGGTGCAAGGAGTCGCCACGGATGTGAACGGCCTTGGGTATTTTGGTTATGCTTATTATGCCGAAAACCAGGGGAAGCTCAAAGCCCTGGCCATTGATAACGGCAAAGGCCCTGTGGCTCCTTCCAAGGAAACTGTTGAAAACGGGACTTATACTCCTCTCTCCCGCCCCATATTCATCTATGTCAACAAGAAATCCCTTGAGAAGCCCCAAGTGAAGGCTTTTGCGCAATTTTATCTGGCGCAGGCAGCAAGTCTTGTTGCCCAGGTGAAATATGTTCCCCTTCCCGCAGGGACTTATCAGCTTGTGGCTGAAAGATTGAACAAGCAGGTGTTGGGAACTTCCTTTGCTGATGTTCATGCCGGAAGCGGTTTGAAAGTGGAGCAGGTTTTGGCCAAATCTCCAAAATTATAATAGAGATTTTGGGAACAACTTGTTAAAAACAAGGGCCCCATTTGGGGCCTTTGTTTTTTGTGTGTAGGGGAAGTCAAAAAATGTCCAAGCGTTTTTTTCGTCAATCCAAGGAAAAATTGATTGAAGCCATTCTCCTCTTGGCCGCTTCTTCTTCCATTTTTATTACCATGGGGATTGTGGGGATTTTAGTTTATGAATCGGTGCAATTTTTTCGTGAAGTCTCTTTTTTTGATTTCATTACCGATACCCAATGGACCCCACTTTTTGAGAATCCCCATTACGGCATTTTGCCCTTGTTAAGCGGTACGCTGACGACAACTTTTGTGGCCCTTTGTGTGGCCATCCCTTTGGGAACCATTGCGGCCATTTTTTTAAGTGAATATGCCTCCCATCGTTTAAGGGAAATAGTAAAACCCCTTTTGGAATTATTGAGTGCCGTGCCCACGGTGGTGTATGGATATTTTGCATTGTTGTTTGTAACGCCACTACTCCAGAAAATTTTTCCTGATCTTCCGGGTTTTAATATGCTCAGTGCCGGGCTTGTTATTGGGATCATGATTATCCCCTATGTAAGTTCAGTCAGTGAAGACGCCATCCATTCAGTGCCCATGTATTTGCGGGAAGGTTCCTATGCCATGGGGGCGACCAAAATGCAGACAGCTTTAAAGGTGGTGATGCCGTCGGCTATTTCAGGGATTGCTGCAGCGTATATTTTGGGAATTTCACGGGCCGTGGGTGAAACCATGGTGGTGGCCATTGCTGCAGGGATGCAGCCCAATTTTACGTTTAATCCCACCCAGCCTGCTGAAACAATTACGGCTTATATTGTGCAGGTAAGCCTGGGGGATTTACCCCATGGGGGGCTTGGTTATCGAACCATTTTTGCAGCGGGGCTTTCACTTTTAAGCATGACCCTGGTGTTTAATATTATTGGGCATTGGCTTAGAAAAAAATATCGAGAGGTATATTGATGTAGGGACCCCGCACCGCGGGGTCCCTACGCGGAAATATGTCCGACATCAAAAAAATCATTGCCAAGCATAAACGATGGGATTTTATTTTTTCCATTGTGGGGCTTGTTTCCATGTTTGGGGCGCTGTTGGTGTTGGCTGTGCTTGTGGGAGATTTGTTTTTGGACGGACTTCCCCGGTTTTCCAAGGATTTTTTTATTTCATACCCTTCCCGTTTTCCTGAAAAAGCCGGTATTTTATCGGCCTGGGTGGGGACTATTGCCATCATGACAGTCACGGCCTGTGCAGCCATCCCGCTTGGTATTGCCGCAGGAATTTATCTGGAAGAATATGCCCCAAAAAACTGGTTTACCGACATTATTGAAATCAATGTTTCCAATTTGGCCGGTGTTCCTTCCATTGTTTATGGCTTGATGGCTTTGGGATTGTTTGTTTATGAACTTGATCTGGGGCGCAATATTCTTACAGGGGGCTTAACCTTGGCTCTTCTTATTTTGCCCATGATCATCATTGCCACGCGCGAGGCCATTCGGGCCATTCCCCAAGCCATGCGCGAAGCTTCCTATGCCATGGGGGCGACCAAGTGGCAAACAACGCGGCACCATGTTCTTCCCTATGCTTCCCCCAGTATTCTTACCGGAATTATTATTGCTTTGTCTCGGGCCATTGGAGAAACAGCCCCTTTAATTACGATTGGGGCTTTGACCTTTATTGCCTTTTTACCCCAATCACCCATCTCGACTGATTTTCCTTTTATTTCATTTGAATGGATTAAAGAGGGTTTTACAGTGATGCCTGTGCAAATGTTTAACTGGATTTCAAGACCCCAGGAAGCTTTTCATTTCAATGCGGCTGCCGCAGGGATTGTTTTGATGAGCTTGACACTTTTAATGAATGCCGTGGCGATTGTTATTCGTTATCGCGTTCGCAAACGCATTAAATGGTAGCCCGCCTAGGCGGGTAGGGAGATTCTATGACAGATCCTTTGGAAGGTTTGGAAATAAAAGCCGCCGTTAAAGACCTTAATTTTTATTATGGCCAGGTTCAGGCTTTAAAAAACATCAATTTTTCCATTCCAAAAAACAGGGTAACAGCCCTTATTGGGCCTTCCGGGTGCGGTAAGACCACCTATCTTCGTTGTTTTAACCGGATGCACGACCTTTATCCGGGAAACCGGTACGAAGGTTCCATCACTCTTTTCCCGGATGATTTTAATATTATTGGAAAAGGGGTTGATCCCATTGAGGTGCGCATGCGCATCGGGATGGTTTTTCAAAAACCCAATCCCTTTCCAAAATCAGTTTATGAAAATGTGGCCTATGGCCTTAAAATAAGGGGGGAAACAAACAAATCATTTATAGATGACAAGGTTGAAAATGCCCTGAAAGGGGCGGCCCTTTGGGATGAAGTCAAAGACCGCCTGCATCAGGCAGCCAATAATTTTTCCGGCGGGCAGCAACAGAGGTTGTGCATTGCCAGGGCCTTGGCCACCGATCCAGAAATTCTTCTTTTTGATGAACCCACCTCGGCTTTGGACCCCATTGCCACATCCCGTGTGGAAGAATTGGTTGAAAGCTTAAAAGAAAGAGTCACCATCCTCATTGTCACCCACAACATGCAGCAAGCCGCCCGTATTTCTGATTTTACGGCCTTCATGTATTTGGGGGAAGTTATTGAGTTTGATACTGCGGATGTCATTTTTACAAATCCTTCAAAGAAAAAGACAGAAGACTATATTACGGGCAGGTATGGATGAAAAACGGGGTTGTTGATTGTGGAAAGAGTATGTTAATTCAAAATATACAAAATATAAAGTAGTCAGTAGTCAGTAGTCAGCATTCTTGATTTTATTCTGACTTCTGGATTCTGACTACTGACTTCTTCAACATGACCATTCATTTAGAAAAAGACCTGGAACACCTGAAAAAAGAAATTCTCGCCATGGGTGCTGTTGTTGAACAAATGCTTAACAAGGCCATTAGTTCCTTTGTGCGCCGGCGTGCCGATCAGGCTGAAGAAGTATTGGGGGAAGATGATGTCATTGACCGCAAGGAAAATGAGATTGAAGAAGAATGTTTACGCATGCTGGCCCTTCAGCAGCCGGTGGCTTCTGATTTGCGCTTTATTATTACCGTGATGAAAGTGAATAACGACCTGGAACGCATGGCCGATGTGGCGGCTAGCATTGCCAGCCGCGCCAAGTATTTGGCCACGCACGACCCTATTAAACTGCCCGTTGATTTCACCAAAATGGTGGAAAAGGTTCAAGGCATGGTGCACCAGTCTTTGGATGCCTTGGTGAATATGGATGTGGTAACCGCCCGCAAAATTTTACAGCAAGATGATGATGTCGATCAGATGAACCGCTCAATGTATGCCTCTTTGGAGGAATTGATGATCAAAGATTCACAAATTATCAAACGAGCCATGAATGCCCTTTCGGTTTCCCGCAATCTGGAACGTATTGCCGATCTCGCCACCAATATTGCCGAAGACATCATTTTCATGGTGGAAGGCCATATTGTCAGGCACCGCTACGAATAATATCAGTTTTCGTTGTTATCACAGGGGAGGCATTCGCCGTGTTCGTCGGCACCACAGGGGCAATCTCCTTCAGGTTCCCCTTGAGCCATCGCAGGGGTGATAAATAAAACCATCATAAAAAAGATCATTAAAAACCATCCGTGTTTCATAAGTTCTCCTTAAGGGCTTGGGTTGAGCACCACAAACCCTGTTTCATAGTAATAATAAATTTTATTTGTGCCAGCCTGATTGCGGTCCGTATATACGCAATATTCGGGTTTGGATTGGCTTCCGTCAACAGCTATTTTACAAGCCGGGTTTGATGAACAAGTGGCTCCAAAATTGTTATTTTTGTTTGGCTTCATCATTTTTTGGCATGGATACCATGCTGAGATAGGATTTCAGTTCTTCGATGGTCTCAAGAATATCCTCAAGCGCACGATGGGTGTTTTTCTTTTTGAACTTGGCCCCGTATTTGGCTTTGAAAATTTCCTTGAAGGAACTGACATCGACAATGCGGTAATGCAGGCGCTTGGAGACTTCAGGCATGTATTTAAGGGCAAAACGCTGATCATTGCCGACGGAATTCCCACAAAGAACCACTTTCTCATCTTTTGAAAAATATTTCTGGATTAGTTGAAGAAGATCGGTTTCAACCTGGGCCAAGGGTTTGCCGTCTTTGACCTTGGCAGTAAGGCCGCTTTCCCCGTGGTGTTTTTTACACCAGTCGTTCATGGCTTCCAAAACATTTTGAGGCTGAAAAACAACCTGATCGTATTGCTCCAAAACATTAAAATCGACATCGGTGATAATCACAGCCACTTCAAGGATGGAATCCACCTTCTCATCAAGCCCCGTCATTTCCATGTCGAGCCAGAAAAAATATTTCAACGGTTTTTCGTTTTTTTCGTTTCCCATTTTGGCGAGGTTAGCCATGTTTGTTTTAAAAAGACAAGAAAAGACAAGATTTGTTACGTTAAATATCTTTACTTGAAGAATTGATGTCCTTTAGGTTATTCCCACTTCCATGTTCCCCAAAAACATTTGTTTTCAGAATTCAGATAGTCTTCTTATTACTTGGGAGGATGGTCACGAAAGCTGTTATCCTTTTTACGATTTAAGGCTGGCTTGCCGTTGTGCCGAATGCATTAATGAGGTGACCGGGGAGAAGGTCTTGAAAAAGGAAAATGTTTCCCCCTATGTTTATCCCACCAATCTGGAATATGTCGGCCGCTATGCCCTAGGGATTTCTTTTAGCGACGGCCATAAGACGGGTATCTATACCTTTGATATTCTTCGGAAATTATGCCCTTGTTGTAAGGGTAATTCATGAATTGCCCTTACAGATACAAAAAAATCTAAGAAACCAGGGTTCTTATACGTTAATCAAACGAAAACTTATTTTACGCGATACAAGGAGCAATTATGGCGTCCAAAAATGATGCGGAAAAATCCGAATGGCTTCACAAAATTTTGGTCCAATATGAAGGCTCGCTCTTACGTTATGCCGGGCGCCTTTTGGGAAATAAAGAAAAAGCCAAGGAAATGGTGCAGGAAACCTTTGTTTCGCTTTGGAAGGAAGATCCCCGCAAAGTGTCAGATCGCCTGCCCCCGTGGCTTTACAGAGTGTGTCGCAACAAGGTTTTGGATTTTTTAAGAAAGGAAAAACGTATGGAGCTCTTACCAGATCCCGAAATTGTTCCAGATGATCCTGTGGCAGATAAGACAACGCATCTGGGGAGAAAAGTTATGCAATTTTTGGAAAAACTCCCAAAAAACCAGAAAGAGGTTGTCATTCTCAAATTTCAAAATGACCTCAGTTACAAGGAAATCAGCGAAGTCACCGGTTTGTCTATTTCGAATGTGGGATATCTTTTACATCATGCCATGAGTGCGATCCGGTCGGAATTAGCCCTTTAATTTATCAAGGAGATTTTTATGAAAATAAACAAAGAACAATTAACAAATTACGCCCTGGGGGAATTAAACCAGGAAGAATCAGCGCAGATTGAAAAATTGTTGGCTGCAGATCCAGAGCTTAAAAAAGAATTGGAAGACATCAAACGATTGAGTCTTCTTTTAAGCCAAGAACTTAAGGTAGAACCTCTCCCACGTTTATTGCCAGAGGAAAGAAAAAGCCTTCAAGAAAAATTGGTTCGAAAGAAAAATTTTTGGGTTCTCCCGTCTTTTAAAATTGGATTGTCCCTTGGAACTTTGGCTCTTCTTTCCTTGTTTATCATTCGCACCCAGTCCCCATCTATTTTAATAGAAGCCAAAAAAGAAAAAGAAATGAAACAAGTTCCGCTGGTGAATCTGCCCATTCCCTCTGACACCACTCCTCCGGCTCAGGAAATCATGGCCTCTCAGAAGGCAAGTTATTCGTTTGAACCGGAAAAGGATGGCACATTCAGGCGGTATGGAGGGCCCATGAATACGGAAAGCTACGACCGAATTGATGAAAATCCTTATTTTTTGGTAGGTCGGGATCCGCTTTCAACTTTTTCCATTGATGTGGATACGGCCTCGTATGCCAATGTGCGCCGTTTTATTGGATTGGGGGAATTACCTCCCAAAGATGCCGTGCGTCTGGAGGAATTCATCAATTATTTTCCCTATTCCTATCCGGCGCCTGATTCGGAGACTCCTTTCTCAGTAACCACTGAAGTGGCTAGTTCTCCATGGAACGAGGCTTATCGTTTGATGCGCATTGGCCTTAAAGGGAAAGAAATAGAATGGAACAAACGCATGCCTTCCAATCTGGTATTTTTGATTGATGTTTCGGGATCAATGGAAGATCCAAATAAACTTCCCTTATTGAAAAAAAGTGTGGAGTTACTTGTTGAAAATTTATCGGCCAAAGACCATGTGGCCATGGTTGTCTATGCTGGAGCCAGTGGTGTTGTGCTTAATTCAACAAGTGGCGATCAAAAAGAAAAAATCAAATCAGCCCTTAATGAACTCAGTGCGGGAGGATCTACAAACGGGGGCGAGGGGATTGAGTTGGCCTACAAAATTGCCAAGGAAAACTTTATTTCGGGTGGATTAAATCGGGTTATTTTAGCCACTGATGGTGATTTTAATGTGGGAACAACCGGCGAAGGAGATTTAACTCGTCTCATTGAAGAAAAAGCCAAGACGGGTGTTTTTTTGAGTGTACTCGGTTACGGCATGGGCAATATCAAGGATTCCACTTTGGAAAAATTGGCGGATAAAGGAAATGGGAACTACGCCTATATTGATTCGCTTTTGGAAGCCAAAAAAGTTTTGGTCGAAGAAATGGGCGGTACCCTTTATACGATTGCCAAAGATGTCAAAATTCAGGTGGAGTTTAATCCTGCTACAGTAAAGGCTTATCGCCTTGTGGGCTATGAAAACCGCATGCTTCGTCATGAGGATTTTAATGACGACAAAAAAGATGCCGGGGACATTGGGGCCGGGCACACTGTGACCGCATTTTATGAAATTGTTCCCGTGGGTGCTGAAGTCCCCGTTGGCAAAGTGGATGGCCTGAAATATCAGAAAACGGAATCAAAACAAGTAGTACCAAGTGACGACCTGGTCACAGTAAAACTGCGTTACAAAGAGCCTAGCGGCAGCACGAGTAAACTTTTGGAAAAGGTGGTTAAAGATTCACATCAAAGCTTCGAGCAAGCTTCCACCGATTTTAAATTTGCCAGTACCGTGGCTTCTTTTGGAATGCTGCTTCGCGATTCTTCTTTCAAAGGAAAGATTGGTTTTGATCAGGTGATTACCTGGGCTAAGGAAAACCTGGGCGAAGATCGTGGCGGATATCGTCATGAATTCGTCCGTTTGGTTGAAGCGGCCAAGGGGTTGAAGCGATAATTTTTACATAAAAACATGTGCCCTGTTCTTTTAAAATTTAGCCGTTGCCGAACCAAAGACCTGAAACCCCCACATTGGTTGGCAAGTTTGTATCCACTCTAATCACATGCCCGGCCTAGGCTCCGATCTTGGGATGATTTTAAAAAACATAAAAATACCTTTACAAGGTATACCTATTTAAGGTATATAAAATATAATGGCCATACGCTCTTTTACAAAGCCGGAACTCAAAGAATTTTTTGAAACCGGAAAAGTCCCTAAAAAAGCCGAGTGGCAAGGAGTTAAGAAGATAGTGGCCAGAAAGCTCGATGTGCTTGCCTATGCACACGTCTTAGATGATTTGAAATCCCCTCCTGGGAATCATTTGGAGGCTTTGAAAGACGATTTAAAAGGGCTGCACAGTATACGAGTGAATGACCAATGGAGAATAGTTTTTGAGTGGACACCACAAGGAGCAGCGCAAGTCCGAATAATGGATTATCATTAAATTGGAGGCTTTATGGCAAAACGAAAACCCACAACTGCTGGTGAGATCTTACAGGAAGAGTATTTATCTCCCCTGGGACTCACACAAAAAGAATTTGCGGATCATATCGGCACTGATGTGAAGGTCATCAACCGCCTGGTCAATGGCCGTACTAGCATCACTGCCCCGCTTGCTTTAAAATTAGCTGCCGCCCTCAACACTTCCCCTGAATTCTGGCTCAACGCCCAAAAGGCGGTGGATATCTTTGAAGCTTCAAAAAGTATCGGCAAATTACCTCGAGCCCTGATATTCAAAGGACATTTAGCACATGCCTAAAAACTCCTTCGACCAAACTATCATAGGGCCTTTGTCATCTCGGTAGGATGACCACTCTCCAAACATTCTCCTTGCCAGGGTTCAGTTCATCGGGCATGAAAACTTTTATGCCTTCAAAAAATTCCAAAAAATCAACCGCCAAAGTCTTTGACCTGAAGAACTATCAATTGCCCGACAAATATGGCCAATGGTTGGGATATAAGATCATCAGCGTTGACCGGAAAAAGAGGCAGGCCAAGCTGGGTTTGAAGTTAAGGGAAGACCATCTTTCCCCGGCGGGGCGCATTCATGGCGGGGTGATTTCCGGATTTTTCGATTTTGCCTGCGGAGCGGCCGTATTTTCAAGCATGGAGGCCGATGATTTTTGCTCCACCGTTGAAATTAAGGTGAATTATTTCAGACCCCTTCATAAAGATGACGAACTCGAAAGCCATTCGCGCGTGGTTTTTCGCGGAAAACGTCTGTGCGTGGTGGAAGCCTTCCTCTACCGCCAAGGCGTCAAAGCCCCCGTGGCCATGGCCACCGCCACGTTTAATATTGTGAGTGGGAAGTAGGGGGATGAGATAAAATCAGAAAGAAAATCCATGAAAAAAGAACTTATTATAAAACTACACGGGGCATTCGAAATATGTGCACAACACGACGAAGACATAGAATATTGGTTAGCCCGTGATCTCCAGCGGTTACTTGGTTACGAAAAATGGGACAATTTTTTAAAGGTTATTGATAAGGCTAAAACGGCCTGCCAGACCTCAAAATATAATATTGAAGATCATTTTGCCGACGCCGGGAAAATGATCGATTTAGCTAAGGGTGCTCAGCGAAACATCGATGATATCAAACTCACCCGATATGCCTGCTATCTGATCGCCCAAAATGGAGATCCTCGTAAACCTGAAATCGCTTTTGCTCAAACCTATTTTGCTATTCAAACACGAAAACAAGAACTGATCGAACAGAGACTTGGTGAATGGGAACGTCTTCAAGCACGTGAAAAACTCACCTTATCTGAAAAGGAACTTTCACGAATAATCTACGAGCGGGGCATTGACCATCAGGGTTTTGGACGCATTCGCAGCAAAGGCGATGCTGCATTGTTCGGTGGGCATTCTACCCAAGAAATGAAAAACAAACTTGATATCCCTGATGGACTACGGCGCGACAGCCTTCGCAAATTTTGCAAATAGGCTTGCCGAGCCGTAGCCCGTAGGGCGAAGGCTGGTGGAGGTGCGGGGAATTGAACCCCGGTCCGGAAAGGTTAGCGCTAAGCATCTACAGGTTTATCTGGCAAATTGTTTTTAGCCTGGCAGTGGCCTTACCAGCGAAGGCTTTGCCAGGCGATCCCAACAGATTTAACTCTAGTTTCCCATGGGCCTGGAAGCTAGGGCGATCCCAATTAGTTTTCGCCCGTATCCCCCGTTCGGGAGACAGAGGTACGGACGCGCGGTCAATTAAGCCGCGAGAGCAAGCTCAGTGTCTGAGTTGGCTTTTGAGTTGTTGAAGTCGTTTTCCGCCAGAGGCGGATCAGCTTTTGGCTGAAACGAGGGCCTTCAGCTCGACCTGCAACTTAACGTTCATCACTTCCCGTCGAAACCATTTCACCCCCCATGCTGTTGAAAAAGCATCATCTGCTTCGTTGCCCGCCTCAACCCCTCGTCAACGTATCATCAAGATACGTCTCCTCGGGATTGCGGCGGGCGCCTCGCATCTGATGCTTTTTGAACAGCATGCAAAATGCGAGTGGGCCTATAAATTTCTGAATCTCTACAGCAGAGAAGAAAGCGGGCATGGATTGAACAACAATTCTTCGGGTCAAATTTTCAAACAGCAAAAAAACACGAAACTCACACTAAACCCGGGCTTGGGGTTTGTCAATCATAGGGGCTCACCCCTTTTTTTTTGGAAAATTTTAAAGATTGACGTCTCTTAATCCTGGATAAACTGGTTTTTTGGGAGGGGGTTCTTTGGGTGGGGTAATGGATAACACAATGCCATCGGTATTATTATTGCCTGTTGCAGACAGGTTCCCTGTTTGTCTGAAGAGACGGTCGATTTCTGATTTTATTTCCGGGTTTTCATTTTGAAGTGTGCGAAATCCTTCTCGGTCCATAAACTGGGCATTACGAAGGCTCATGGCCAAAAACTTGTAAATCTTTTCTTTTTTATTCCATTCTCCAACCATTTTTTCATAGGCCTTGATCAGAATGGGAAGGGCTTTTACATACAGGCCGGCCCTGAAATGCTGGTATCCTAGGGCGTATTCCACCATGCCCGGTTTGTTTTCCAAAGTTTGAGCAGGGGTATTCATGCGTTCCAGGGTGCTGATGGCTTTGGCATAGGCTTGACTTGATGCAGGGGTTGGTTTGAGTTGGTCTGCCTGGTCCCTAAAAGCCTCTATTTTTTTGGCATCAAGCTTTGGATCTAAAAGGGCAAAGGCCCGCTCGGCAGCGTCTTTATCAAGGGTACGACCCAAAATAAAATAGTATCGCGAAACGATATACAGATAATCCCTTTTATCCCGGGAAGCGAGTTTGTCATAAAATTTTTCAGCCTGATCAAGAGATTTTTCAATGCCACTTTCTTCCAAAACTTTTTTGGTTTCGGCATATTTCTTTTCAGCGTCTTTGATCAATTTGTCTTTAGTGGGGGCGTCATTTTCCATGTCGGCTTTGAGCATGAGATCACGAGCTTCTTCTACCAAGGTGTATCCATGTTCGGTTACCGACCAACCCAGAACACGCAGGGAGCCCACGTATTCTGCTTCGGGAACAGTGATGCTGTCCTTGTATTGTTCGGCAATTTTCTGGTGGTTTGTCTTGGCTTCGGCAATGGCGGGCCAATAAGGATTCTCCATTGTCTTGAAACGATGGGCCTGTTTGGCCTTGCTGTAAATGACCCATGAAAGCACGTTGCGGGCCTCGACATTAAAAGTATCTTCGTTAAGGACGTTTCTAATCAGGCTTTCGGCCCTTCCAAAAAGCCCCGTGGCTTGGGCTTGCAAGGATGCTTGGCGGTTGTCTACAAGATGTTCGGCATGTTCATAAAGGGTCCATGCTAATTCAATGGCCGCATGATGAAACGGGATACCGATTTTTCCTTCTTTACCAAAAGAGGTTCCTTTAACCGCTTCTTCAATGGTTTTTTTAGCTTCTTCATACAATAAATCCGGCATTTCATCGATGTCTTCACTCCCTGACAGGACTCCCGCCAATTCCCTGGTAGCTTTGGCATAGAGAATTTTAAAATGAATATCCTTGAGTTGCTCAGTGCCTACCCTGGCCAGTTCACGGGCCGCACGATAATAATTTTGGGAATCGTCAATGGAAGCGGCATTGTCCCCTTTTTCAATGATGGAATCCGGAAGGTTGTAGAGAAATGTTTTCCATGCTTGTTTGGCAGGTTCCGCTGTTTGTGTGGCCTGGTATATGCTGATGGCCATGTTTTTAAGGAATTGGGGGTTTTCGGCATAAACCCTGCCCAGAAGATTGACCGCTTCATTAACGTCTTCCGATGAAGGATTTTCCTGAAGGGCCATCACGGTTTGCTCAATGGTTTCCTGGGGTTTGTTCAAGGCGAAGTAAACATGGGCACTTAAAATGGAAACATAGGATTTTGAAATGCTTTGAAAATCTATTTTTTGCTGATTCATTTTGTTCAAAATGGCTACGGCTTTTTCTTTTTCTGCGTTATCGCCCGTATCCTTGCCTATTTCCGCATAGAGGTAGGCCAAGTGAAGATAGGGGCGGGGGTTACTAGGAGCATTGGCAATGGCTTGGAGATAAAATTTTTCGGCAAAATTGTTGCTGGCCCTGTATGGGTTGATGAATTTGGCTGTGCGTCCCAAGGCAGTAAGAGCTGTGGCGCGGTCATAAGCGTTGCGGGCTTCGTCATAGGCTTCCAAGGCCTGACCAATGCTTGCCTGGTCATCGGCATTAAAGAGTGTTCCCCATTGCCCAATATGGGTTTGAAAGGCATTGGCATCGGTTTCGTCGGGGATGCCATCAATGTTGATCTGATTTCGGATGGCATAGGTATGAACAATAGGATCTATTGTTGGGAGAGCCATAAATTTTCCTTCCTGAAAAAATTTATCCAGTTATCGTTTTTTTCTGGAATGGGTTGCTAGTTTTTTTAGAATTTTTTTAAGGTAAAAACCAGGGAAAAAGATGAAAGCCGCAAGGTTTTTATCCTTCGACAAAAACTCGGCCCCTTGGGGCCGAAATAAAATGACGGATAACCCTGAGCGAATCCCGCATTGCGGGATGAGTCGAAGGGTGGCTCAGGATGAAACTCGGGGGCTTGCCCCCGAGTTCTTCATTTTGCGGCTTATTTAAGATGAGGTCCAATTATAAGATTGGACTTAGAAGAGAAAAATATAGCTCTCGGCTGTACGAGCATTTAAGCCTTTAACCATGGGCATGGAAGGTGTTTTGGCCCCTTTCCATCCTTCCAATACATAACCATCCCCTGGCCCGCCATTATCGCCTCCACCACCGCTTGCCACAAACCCGTCTCCAGGACCGCCATTATCACCCCCACCGCCACTGGAAGTGGCGCCTGACCCAGAGTCAGAACAAAACCCATCTCCGGGCCCACCATTATCTCCGCCGCCGCTTGCCACAAACCCATCCCCTGGCCCGCCATTATCGCCGCCACCACCACTGGCAACAAATCCGTCCCCCGGGCCACCATTGTCTCCACCGCCTCCACTGGCCACAAAACCGTCTCCAGGACCACCGTTATCACCCCCACCGCCACTGCAAGCAACACCTACTCCCGTGACAACGGGATCAAGCCATTGGGAGCTTGCTGTTGTTTTTTGCAATAGATCATTCATGTTTGTGGGAACGATCTCGTTTGTTTCGGCTGTAAGTAAAAGATCATCTACAAGATTGGCCGCAGTCTTCCCAGAAGCAAAGTTGATGTCGGCTACCATTTCATCCAAAACGCTGTTTTCATCAGCCAGATCTTTTTTAACCAAGTTGTTGGAAGCCAAATCAATGGCATTTAAAAGGATGTCTTTTGTTGTCCCCTGAAGAAAGGAAGCATAGGCCGCCGCTTCAGTCATTTTAACCGAACTAGCCAACGCTTTTATTTCAGAAGTGCTAAGCCCAAGGCCCGCTTTTATTTTTCCTGAAGCGTCCAAATAAATGACTTTGTCAAAAGCCGATGTGGGCTTGGCGATAATGACACCTCTTTTATCTTTATAAGCCAAAGTCGATATTTTAGGAACGCCCGCACTAGTAACGACATATAGGCTGCCCTTGGCTTTGTTGATCGGAGACCCTACAAGGATGGGTTCGGAATGACTTCCCATCATAAGGGCTGCCGACCCATTTTGATGATGAAGATTGATTTCTTTTGTATGCGTTTGAATGGAACCACCGACAAGTTCGGCATGCGCCGGACGAGCGATGAAAGAAACCAAAAATCCCAATAGGCTGGTTGCGATTAAAATTTTTCCCTTCATAAAAACCCCCTTTTTATCATTTTCCTTCCCCTTTTCTCGGCAAGCTTAGCTATCGCAAGGAGAGTACCAAGAAGAGGAACTTTAATAAAAATATATTAATTTCATATACTTATTATTAATATTGTGGGGTATTTTTGTGATTTAGATATATTCATTTCTTAAAAAATAAAGCGGGTATTCATAGAAAGAGGAAGCTTTTGGCAGAAGTGTCTACAGATAAGAAAAGTCGTCACTTATTTGACAATTTTAAGATGGCCTTTTTTGGGTTTGGAGGGGGCAGGGGGAGGGGGGGGTTGATTTTCGATGACTGAAAAAGCAGGCTTGGTTTCTTTTTTGATTTGATCGTTTACGTTTTCCTTGGCTTCTTCGTAATCGGGAGGCAGGTGGGCTTTGGTTAAGAGTTCTCCGGGAATGCTTTCAGGAAAAACGACGGTTTCAGACAAGCCTTGGGAGACCATGCCATAAATACCATCAAAGGGAATGTGGCAAAAAAAGGGGATGGATCCAAATTTGAGGGTGCCTTCCACATGATCCTCCACAATTTTGAAATCAGGAATGTAAAATTTGTAGGACAGATTCAAAATAAGCTGGGGATTGTATTTATGTTGGTTGGGCACTAAAACATCGCTTCGTTGGGAATCGACAAAAATAGTCACCAACCCCTCTGTTAACAGGCGTTCAAGATGCGTTTTTTTGTCAATGTTGGGGGCTTCGGTGAGTTTCATATTCATGTAGGGGCGGGTTTTAAACCCGCCCCTACCTTTTTTTCATTTCCCTTCTTATTTGCCTGTCGCTTTCCCTTCGTTTGATCGTTTCCCTTTTATCAATGGTCTTTTTACTTTTACACAAGCCTAATTCTACCTTAGCGCGGCCTTCTTTGAAGTACATTTTTAGAGGAATAAGAGTGAGTCCCTTTTCTTGTATTTTACCAATCAGTTTTTTGATTTCAGAACCATGGAGTAAAAGTTTACGAGGCCTCATGGGTTCGTGGTCGGCATGGTGCCGGGTTTGATAAGGGGAAATGTGGCACTGCAAAAGAAAAACTTCACTTCCTCGCAGGGTGGCATAAGCGTCGCCCAAATTAGCCTGCCCGGCCCGAAGCGATTTGACTTCGGTCCCCAAAAGAACAAGGCCTGCCTCAAAGCGTTCCATGATTTCATAATTAAAACGCGCCTTGCGATTTTCACAAATAATCTTGATGCCTGTTTGCTTGACGGCCATAGTGGGGCTGGAGCATATAAGGGAGGTTATTTTTGGGCAAGATGTGTTTCCGTTGGGGTGCCAGTAAGAACGGTGATTGACCGATGATGAAAATTATCCAAATTCCTGCCTTGCAAGACAATTACACCTATCTTCTTATCTGCGAAAAGACGGGTGAGGTTGCCGCGATTGATTCGCCGGATGCGCAGGTGACTAAGGATGCACTGCGGGCGTATTTCACTACGCCCTTACAGGTAATGGGGGCGCAGCAAGCAGCGCCCCTACGGGCCATCTGGAACACGCACCATCATTGGGATCATACGGGAGGGAATGAGGGGTTGGTGGACCACCCGCCCCCTAACCCCCTCCCCTTTCCGCGTACCGGAATCCCGCTACGCGGGACAAGGGAGGGGGGATTATTCCCTCTCCCCTTGGGGGAGAGGGTTAGGGAGAGGGGCCCAATCCCCGTGTTTGGCGGCGCCTATGATCGGGATCGCATTTATGGGTTGAACCACCCTCTCAAGGAAGGGGATGAAGTTCGGTTGGGCGGGCTTAAATTCAAAATCATCGACATTCCCGGACACACCCTGGGTCACATTGCTTACTATGGTCACGGAGTTGTGTTTTGCGGCGATACTCTTTTTGTGGGCGGGTGTGGGCGATTGTTTGAGGGGACGGCGGAACAAATGGTATCTTCTTTGAATAAATTAAAAAATCTCCCCGACGAGACAAAAGTTTATTGCATGCACGAATACACACAGAAGAATTTGGAGTTTGCACTCATCTTGGAGCCGGGCAACAAGGCGCTCCAGGAAAAATACCGGGACGTTGTTGAAAAAAGAAAACGCGGCGAATCGACGGTACCTTCAACGATCGGCGAGGAGAAATCATACAATCCATTCTTAAGATGTGGTTCGGTGGAAGAGTTTGCAAAGATTCGGGCGTTGAAGGATAAGTTTTAACCGCTATCAGCGGGAGATTCAAGTCACAGGCGTTTTCGCGTTAGATTGAGTTCTTTGTTGCAGTCCTGTTGGCATCATACGTTTCATAAATTCAGCGAAAAGAGGCACCGTAAAATTGATGTCCCCATGTGATTGGCTATAAATCATACCTTTTTTAATGAGGGCACTTCGAACAGGTGCTCCTGATTGAACTTTAATTCCCAACAAATTTGAAATATCCCCCGATCGATAAGGCCCAGCACCCAATTCGGCCATGGCTCGAAGATAGTTTTTTTCATTTGGCGTGACTCTGTCGAAACGGACTCTAAAAAAATTCTCATCCAGTTTCTTGATGATTTGCGGAGTAGCATTTTGAATGTCTTCAAGGGTGATGGGCGATGCTTTTGCAAAATTCCATGTTTCATAGCCCCATTCCTGAAGGAAATAAGGATACCCCTGAGTGGTTTTTAAAATATTTTTGATGGCCAAAGGATGAAATTCCACACCTTCCTTTTTTACAGGTACGTTCAAGGCTTCCTCGGCTTCATTTTCGTTCAAGGCTCCAATATTTGGATAATTGAATAATCTTTCTGCATAAGATTTTGCTTTTCCCGCCAAGCCAACAAGCTGAGGCAGTCCTGCTCCCATCAACACCAAAGGAAGTTGTTTCTGACCAATAGCATGAATAGCCATAATAAGAGCCCCGAATTCCTCCTCTGGGATATATTGTAACTCATCGATGATGAGAGCCACTGCCGTGTGCCTGGCTTTCGCTGCTTCTGCAATAGCGATGAATAAAGTGGTTAGATCCGCTTGCAGATCCCCACTATCAGCTGTTCCTTTTTCAGGATCGATGCCCATGCTCATGTTGAAATCATCATTCCCGAATTTGATGGTGCCGATAAAGCTGCGGAACACACGCATGGCACGTTTGACGGTTTCATTTAAATGTTCCATTCGATCAAGTTTGAATAAAATTTCTCGTAAAGGGGGTACTAATAGCTGGGAGAGTTTTTTATTTTCAGGTGTCTCTATAAAAAAAGCCTGATAACCAAGTTGCAAAGCTTCATCATAAATTGTCCTTAAAAGAACTGTTTTTCCAACCCCCCTTAGTCCAATGAGCAAAGAACTTTTTTCTGAACGTCCACTTTTGATGCGTGCCAAGGTAACCTTCGCCTGATCGATAATTGATTGACGGCCTACTAATGCTGGTGGTGGTGTTCCGGCTCCTGGGCTAAATGGGTTTTTGACAGGGTCCATATTATAATAAAGTTAATTAATTATAAAAAAGTATATTAATATAATTAATAAGTCTGATAACTTCAATATAATTAATGCAAAGTCAATACAAAAACAAGGTGGCCAAGAAACTGATGATGATTGGCAAGAGGAGATTATCCCAATCTCTAAACGGCAACGATTCCAAAAATGCCCCGGCAAATGAAAGAACAACAGCCTGCGGGGGATTTAAATAATAAAGGGAAACCGGCAGGGCCGCAGCCAAAAAAGCAAGGGATCCTGTGACTGTTTTCCTTTCCAAAAAAGGAAATCGCGTTCCGCCCCATTTTTTCCCAAAAAAAGCGGCCATGGTGTCACAAAATCCTGCCTGATAAATACCAAGAATAGAGGCTTCCGGAGGAAAAAAGGTGATGGCCACAAGAACACCCACCATCAAAAATAAAGGGGCTCTGGCAAAAGAAGTTCTTTCATTTTCTCTCTGAAAAATTCTTGTGAATCGGTGCAGAGAAACGATGTTTTTTTTAAGCTTAAGCCATTCAAAGACAATATAAATGGCTATAAAAAAAAGAATAACCCCTTGAGTGTAAGGAAGTGATTTAGCTGCCGCAAAGGGAACCAACAAGCTAAGTGCGTGGATTGTTTTTCGCGGGAATTCAAAAGAAGTTTGTTTTTTTTGGGGTGTCATTTTCTATCCCCTACGCTCGTTGGCTTCGGGGACGGGCCTTGCCGGGTCAAAACCCTCCGCCTTAGAGAATCTTGGGTCCAGGGCTTGCCCTGGGGTTGATACCCTTGATTGATATTCAAGAAAATCCTTGCTTTCCGGCTTGAACAAATTGTGGCGGACGAATTTGTTGTTGATGCTTTCAAGATAATCTTCGCCCAAAATAAATCCCAAAAACCATTTTAAGATATTGGCAAAAGGTAAAAATAAAAGAGCCAACAACCATAACTGAACGGTGTGTGTAATGCTTGTTGTTAAAAAAGTGCCATCATGAAGGCTGAAACTGTTTTGAACAAGCAAAGGCAGGCATGCCAATGCAAGCCCTCCTGTCACTGAACCCAAAAGGTAACGCACCAAATAGGCGTGATTGCGTGTGAGTTTGCGAACAAGTCCAAACATAAGAATGCCAGTACCCAAGCCTCCTATAAAAAGGGTGCCCCACATAAGCCAGGGGACATTGAGGAAATAAGCGCTTGTTTCGGGATGAGTGAGGAAAACAGGCTGGTTTTCAACAAAGGGCAATAAGCTTATTCCTTTAAATAGAACAAAAGGCATTAGCCCGCTTATGAGGCTGGCTATCATCATAAGAATGCTGGCAATGAATCCGAATAATTCCTGAACAATGTGATGGGCTATTAAGAGCCAACTAACAAAGAGGGTTGCCAAGGAGATCTGCCCCAGCGGTAAATAATGGGAAGTGCCGTCCACAATCAGAAGTAGCGGGCTTGAATTGAAAAAATTAAGTGTGGAATTGCCAATGAGCAAGGTCATTATGGCCAAAACAAGGTTGATAATAGCAAGGATGAGAATCACCCAGGATTTTTGATGGTGCATGGTGGAGGAAAAGGTATCAAATTTGTGAGTGAGCGAAAAGAAGA
>MGPH01000027.1:0-12524 GCA_001797365.1 Deltaproteobacteria bacterium GWA2_45_12 | reverse complement strand
GAATGGCAATGGAACCATCGGCCTGCTGATAATTTTCAAAAATGGCCACCAAGGTACGCCCCACGGCAAGCCCTGAACCGTTTAAGGTATGAACCAGGCGGTTTTTTTTCGAAGCGGTTTCTTTAAAACGAATTTGGGCACGACGGGCCTGAAAATCTTCAAAATTGGTGCATGACGAAATTTCGCGGTAAGTATTTTGCCCGGGCACCCACACTTCAATATCGTAAGTCTGGGCCGAACCAAAGCCCATGTCCCCCGTACACAAAAGCACCACACGGTAGGGAAGGTTTAGTTTTTGGAGGATTTTTTCAGCATGCCCGGTGAGCTGTTCCAATACTTCGTAAGATTTTTCAGGATGAGCAAACTGGACAAGTTCCACTTTATTGAACTGATGCTGACGAATAAGCCCTTTGACATCCTTGCCGTAAGACCCCGCTTCGCTACGAAAACATGGAGTATAGGCACACATTTTGATGGGTAGTTTGGCCTCGTCCAAGATTTCATCGCGAAAAATATTGGTGACAGGAACTTCAGCTGTGGGGGCCAGGTAATGATTGGTGGTTGTTTTAAAAAGATCGGCTTCAAATTTGGGAAGCTGGCCTGTGCCACGCAAACTTTCGGCATTGACTAAAAAGGGAGGAAGCACTTCTTCGTAGCCGTGTTCTTTGGTGTGGACATCGAGCATGAAGTTGATGAGGGCGCGTTCGAGTTTGGCCGCCGCCCCGCGGTACAAAGTGAAACGGGCTCCGGCAATTTTGGCACCGCGTTCAAAATCAAGCACCCCCAGGGTTTCACCCAGTTCCCAATGTTCTTTGGGTTTGAAGGAAAAGGAGGGTTTGGTTCCCCAGGTGTGTACTTCCTTGTTGGCAGAAGCATCGGGGCCCACGGGCACCTTAAGGTTGGGAATATTGGGAAGGCCCATGAGATGCTCAATAAGCCGGGATTCCACTTCATTTATTTGCGGACCAATTTCACGAATGCGAGCGGCCACCTTGTCCATTTCAGTAATAAGACTTGCAGCATCTTTCCCCTCTTTTTTTAGTTTTCCGATTTCTTTTGATTGATTGTTTTGCTCGGAACGAAGTTGTTCAAATTCGGCCTGCAGTTTTTTTTTGGTATGATGGGCCTGTAAAATGGGTTCCAGATCGATGGAGCTGTTCCGGTTTTTGAGGGCCGTTTCCAAGGCTCCTTTGTTTTCAACAATCCATTTGATATCGAGCATGAAAAAACTTATACCTAGCGGCTCAAAAATTACCAATTAAAAATTTTAAGGAGAACACATGTTCATGCAGCAAAAAATACAACGCAGGCATCCTTTTCCGTGGGGAACTATTTTTACTATTTTGATTTTGGGTTTGTTTTCATCAGGAATTCTTTCACTTGTTTTTTTCTATCCAAGAATCATTGGTTCCAAACCTGTTTTAGCCATTATGGATACGGGACATCAACAGGTACAAACCCTTTCCATTGGAAAAACACCCCGTTTTTTAATTGATGTTGCCAATAATAAAAGTGGCGTGTGTGAGGTAACGGCCAAAGTCAGTCAAAATGGAATGGATTTCTCCCTGGCTTTAGAGGAGGCGGAGCAGGAAATCGATCCAAACGATCAAAGTGTGAAACTTGTTTTTGTTCCGTCATTCCAGAATTTTTCCGGATTAAACGAGGGGCCGGCCACGCTTGAGTCTGTGGCGCGCAATTGTGCTTGGCTGGCACGAAAGACAAGTTTAACCATGCCGGTTGAAGTTGATTTAATTCCACCCACTGTGGCGCTTACATCGACTCAACATTATATTAATCAGGGTGGGGCCGATGTGGCGACTTATCATGTTTCACCCGATACAGTATGGTCCGGTGTGAAGGTGGGGGGTTATGTTTTTAATGGCCACGTAAAACCGGGTACCAAAAATTCGCAGGGCGAACGTTTTTCTTTTTTTGTTTTTTCCTACGAACTGCCGCAAAACACACCCATTGAAATTGTGGCCATTGATGCCGCAGGTAATGAAGCCCAAACAACCTTGGTGCCAGCCAAGTTTTTTGCAAAACAATTCAGACATCGGGATCTTCCGGTCGATGACCAATTTATTCAGACAAAGGTGTTTGATATCATGGCCAACACCCCTGGGTTAAGTCGTAGCGGGGATCTTTTAAAAGATTATTTGTCGGTGAACCGCGATTTACGCAAAAAAAATGCAGCCCAGCTTGTGGAAGTTTCCAAAAAATCAGATGAAAAATTTTATTGGAAGGATGCCTTCCGTCCCTTGACCAATGCCTCGGTGGAAGCCAATTTTGCCGATTACCGTAATTATATTTACAATGGACAAAAAGTGGATGAACAGGTGCATCTGGGTTTTGATTTGGCCGTCGTTGAAAAACATCCCATTTTAGCTGCGGCCGATGGGCGTGTTTTGTTTGCCGGTTACATGGGCATCTACGGCAACACCATCATCATCGATCACGGCTATGGTTTGATGACCCTCTACGGACATTTAAGTTCAATGGATGTCAGTGAAGGCCAAGAAATCACCAAAGAACAAAAAATAGGCAACAGTGGTGCCACGGGCTTGGCCGGTGGGGATCACCTGCATTTTTCAATGCTGATCGACGGCGTCCAAACCAACCCCATCGAATTTTGGGATCAGCATTGGATTCATGATCATGTTTATCTGCGTGTAAAACTGTAACTTAAACTCTTCGTGTCCGATTTTCTATTTTGCATTATCCCCAATAAGCTGAACTAACCGGTCCACATTCTTATTGATGATGGCCAAGGTTTCTTTTTGGTCCTCGTTGAATTCCTGGGTGGTGAGAAGAAAAGAAAGAGTGTGGAAAATTCTGCAGTATTATCTTTTTGAAATGAACGGATTATCTTTAAAATAAAATCGGTAGGGCAGGTGGGCTCCTTGGACAATGCCGATACGGGTGGTGGTGTGGATCTCTGTCATCCCGCACTGGATGCGGGATCTCCCGGGAGACCCCGGATCAGAGTCCGGGGTGACAGAAGGTCGGAGAAGTTTTAAATCTCCTTTCGACAAATCAACCCCATTCATGTCTTTGGTAATTCCCATTGCGATCACCAATTTTGCGGGGCCGTTGCAAAGTTCATGGATGGAAAAATGTCCCTTGTTCTTTTTTGCCCTTCGCTTGTGCATCAATTCAATCCCTTCCACGGGTTCCAAGGCGCGGATGAGCACGGCTTCCCCCACTCCTTTTTTGGCAGTGACCACGTTGAAACAGAAATACATTCCATAAATGAAATAAATATAGGCGTGGCCGGGTGGGTCAAACATCATTTTGTTTCGTGGTGTTTCTCCGCGTGAGGCGTGACAGGCTGGGTCATCGGCAAGATAGGCTTCGGTCTCGACGATTTTGCCCACGGTTTTCCCGTTGGGGCTGTCGTGGACAAGAAAGGTTCCCAAAAGATTTTTGGCGATTTCCAGGGTTGTTTGTTTGTAAAAAGAGGGACCAAGAATTTTCATTTCATCTTTGAATCTAGGATAAGAATGGTTTTCAAATCAAGTAAGGATACTTGACAACCGTCAGGGTGTATATCAACACTAAATTTTATGCCTCAAAAAGGATTTATTTCACTCCATTACCGGGATTTTTGCCTCTTTCTCTTGGCGCGTTTTTTTGTTCTGTGCACTTTACAAATGTTGGCCGTGGGTTTGGGCCAAAAGGTTTATGAAATGACGCACAGTGCTTTGCATTTAGGGTACATCGGGCTGGCCCTTTTTTTGCCAAAACTTGTGTTTGCCCTGATTGCAGGGCATGCCGCCGACCGTTTTGATCGCACCCGCATTGTTTTTATCAGCCGTGGTGTCCAAGCCTTGATCGCAGCGGGCTTGGTCGTCTTGGCCCATGGCGGTTTTCAACCTTTATGGCTTGTTTATGCGCTGCTTCTGTTAATGGCCACGGCCCACACCTTTGACGGGCCTGCAAGCCAAGCGGTTGTTCCTCAAATTGTTTCCAAGGAACATTTTAATAATGCTGTTTCATGGAATGCAGCGGTGTTTCAGTTTGCTTTTATCAGTGGCCCGGCCATGGCGGGTTGGATGTATGCCGTTTATGGCCCCATGTCTATTTTTTATGGGGTGTTTGTCCTTCGTTTTTTGTCATTTATTTTCATTGGCCTGATGAAAAGATACCCGCACGAAAAACCCCAGCATGAATTGACCTGGAAGAGTTTGATGGCGGGGGTTCATTATATTTTTAATCACCAGGTTCTTTTGGGAATTATTTCCCTTGATCTGTTTGCTGTCCTCTTGGGTGGGGCCGTGGCGCTCATGCCCATTTTTGCCAACGACATTTTGCATGTGGGCCCCACGGGTCTGGGTTTTCTTCGAACAGCCCCCTCATTAGGGGCGGCCCTTGTGGGTATTGCTCTGGCTCATTTGCCCCCTATTAAACAGGCAGGAAAAACCATGCTTTTTTGTGTGGCTCTTTTTGGGGTTTTTACGATCTTGTTTGGCTTGTCGCGTAGTTTTTATTTCTCACTTTTTTGTCTTTTTGCCTTGGGGGCTTTTGATATGGTGAGTGTTGTTATCCGCGGCGTCCTGGTCCAAATACTTACTCCTCCCCAAATGCGTGGGCGTGTAAGTGCCGTAAATCTTGTATTCATCGGTGCTTCCAATGAACTGGGCGAATTTGAATCGGGCCTGACGGCTTCGTGGTTTGGAACTGTTCCTGCTGTGGTGTTGGGAGGAATGGGGACATTATTTATTGTGCTGACCTGGTTTTGGAAGTTTCCCCAATTAAAAAAATTTCAACCAGACTAGAAATTCATTTTAAAAAACAGATCTTTATTTGTTCCGTTTTTTTCAATAAAAAATCATCTGGTTGTTAGCAACTTTCTGATACCTCCTACCGATAAAGAGAATGACAAAGTGTGTCATTAGTGCATCCAATTGTATTCATTCCGTTTTTTAAAAAGGGGCTCTATGAAAAAAACTATCGTCTTTTTTACTTTGGCGTTTCTTTTATTTGTCTTTGAGAGCCAGGCTATTGCTGGTCTGACCTGCCAAAATTTACCCGATGATTTAACCCCATTTTCTTCTTCTCCCGAATTTTGCCAATTTTTGGAAACAGGAACTTGGGAATCTGGCGAATTTCCCGCGGATGGTTTTTTGACTTTGGATGAAGAAATCAGGGCCATTCTAATTCTTACAGGTTTGTATGATGAAGCAGCGGTTTTTGAAGGAGGGCCCTGCCCGGAAAATCCTGTTCTTTCCTATGTGACCGCCCGCCGTATTTACAAATCACAAAACGGTCTTTGCCCCAACCCTCAAGCCCGTCGTCGTTTGATCAGTGTCTTGTTTGAATTGGGAAATGCCTTCAAAAAAGCCGATCAACCCCGAAAAGATTTTTATACCCAGTGGTCCAGAACGCCGTGCCCCCCTGTGGATGTGGCTACCACGGGAAGGGTGTTCGGGATTTTGGCCGAGAATTACCGGTTTGCATGCAATTTGGGCGCTTTAAGTCTTTTTGAATTCCCTGAAGACATCAATAGTCAGGAACCCGGGCGAAAAATCCTTAATCGCCAGGAAGCTGCTTTTATTTTGTTGAAAGTGGCGGAAGCTTTTTATGCCCCATTTTTACAGGAAGTCTCTGATGATCCTGTTTTTGGTGAAGTCACCTTGACCCAAGTCCAAGACACCTGGCTTGGAGAACGCGGGGATTGGCCGCGTGAATTTGATACCAGCCATGGGGGGGATGACACGATTGAAATTTATTCCGATGATTCTTTGGATGCGGGCCCCCGTCGCGGGCTTGTGCGTTTTGATTTGTCCGCCATTCCCGAAGATGCCGTGATTGACCAGGCCCATCTTGAACTTTATACGGTGGCTACTTATGAAGATAGAACGCTCCCCATCCATATTTTTCGTTTTGATGAAAATTGGGTTGAGGGAATCAGTGTGAATGAATGGGATGATCTTTCCAATGATGGGGCCTCATGGGTTTCGCCCGATAGCATTGAAGGCCATACCTGGCAGGAAGAAGCCGGTGGTTTTAAAGAGCCGGTGTGCCGGACTTTTTTGACTCCAAACTCGTCCTCTGTTTGTGATACAACGGTCGTGGTGCAGGGGTGGTCGGACGGGGTTTATGCCAATCATGGGTTGGTGATTATTGGGGAACAAAAATGGTCCAGTGATATTTCCATTGCTTCCAAAGAATGGGCTGCCCAAGGTCAAAGACCCCGTTTGTATGTTCGCTACCACATTGGAGAATTGCCGAATGCCGAACCGGTTTCGGGGCCAGAGCCTAATCCAGAACCAGCCCCAAGCCCTGATCCCGCTCCACAACCACAACCTAATCCTGACCCTCAGCCTGAACCTGCCCCACAACCAGAACCAGCTCCTGTCCCAGAACCGCGACCCGAACCCGCACCCGCAACAGTTCCAGCCCCTGTACCAGAACCTGTTCCAGCTCCACAACCAGAACCACAACCTGAACCAGCTCCAGCGCCAAGCCCTGAGCCGGTTCCAGCCCCCGAACCTTCGGCCAATTTTTGCCCGCCTTACGTGCAATCGGAGCTTTATGTCTCTCGTCCACGCGCCAATCGCATTGTCATTGGTCCCCCGGCAAACCCTTCCGATACAAGTTGGATTTTAACCATCGCCAATGCCCGCCCGGATACAGAGATCCTCTTACGCGACGGTGTGTATCCCTTTCCCGACCAATACGCCTACACTTACGATAAATATATGCTCAGGGATGATATCACCGTGCGGGGGTTGAGCGGCAACCGCGAGGCGGTACGCTTAGTGGCCCCGGGTTATGGAAGCTATAGCGAGGGTTTCCTCGTGGCGGGCCGGAATGTGGTGATCGCCGACCTTTCGATGACGCGCAATATGCAGCATGCAATCTCCATCAAAGGGGAATTCGGTGCTGAGGCGCCGCATATCTATAATGTGCATCTTTATAATATCGGCACGCAGATGATCAAGGGAACGCCCGACGATGAGGTGAATGCCAACGGAGGCCGAAATGATGGCGTGAATGACGCCGTGATCGCCTGTTCACGCTTTGACTACCGCGACGACGGCAGACGTACGGCCAATGAATGGAAGGCCGGCGATTACAACGGTGCCATCGACCTGCACCGCTTTAACAATGCCGTCATCCGCGACAACATCATCGAGAACATTACGGGAACGGGTACCGGTTGCGAGGTTTATACCTGTGGGTATGGTTACATCTCTGAGCCCGCCATTTTGGTATGGAACGATTCCACAGGCACGATCACCGAGCGGAATATTCTCCGCGGGAATTACCGCGGTATTGGTTACGGCCTGGGGCGTGGGCATACGGGCGGGATCATCCGCAATAATTTCATCGCCAGGCCTACCCTGGTTTATCACGAAGGGGGGGATATCGTTGGGGATGCGGGGATTGAACTTCAGGGGGCCCAAGGCACCCAAGTATATAACAATACCGTGCGCATCTCAGGGTATCCGGGGGCGATTGAAGCGAGGCAGTCTTCGAATTTGGACATCGTCAATAATTTTATTTCATCCCCATTTTTGGACCGTGGGGGGAACAACAATATACGAACGCGCAATAACATTAGCGACGCCCGCGATGCCGATTTCATTGGCCTCAATGATGCGCACTTGGCTCCCGCTTCGCGCGCCATCGGGACGGGTCTTCTTTTGGCCGAAGTGACCAACGATATCGACGGGCAGAGTCGCATCGGCAACGATGTTGGCGCCGATCAATATTCAATCGGGATTCCAGAGCCCGCGCCGGAACCCGTGCCTGTGCCTACCCCCGAGCCATCGCCCGCTCCCGAACCAGCTCCCGCTCCTGCACCGGCCCCAGCCCCAGCACCTGCGCCAGCTCCCGCTCCTGCACCCGAGCCCGATCCGAATCCCCAACCCGTTGGCGGTGTCGGAAGCATCCAGGTTTTTTACCGCAGCGGGCAGACCTTCATCACCTGGCCCGAAAACAATGCGGTGGGCGGCGAGAGCTATCGCGTGTACCGTTCTTTAAATCCCATTACGCCCCAAAATCTTGCGCAGGCCACACGTTTGTATAATGTGCCCGAGGGTTCCGCCAATTTTTATGCGGACCGCTACAACCGTGAGTATTCAGGGCAATGGCAGACGCGCTATGCGAGCCGTTTTGTCATCCAAAATAATGGTTCATCCCTTCCCGCGGATACGGGGCTCCTCGTGTGGACGCTTCATCCCGATGAATTGGGCGGCAACCCATCCGCCAATGCTTACTACGCTGTGACGACCGTTTCTTCCCAAGGTATTGAGAATCTGCAAAACATTGCGGCCACGAATCAGGCGGTGAATGAAACCGTGGGCGATCCCCGTCCGGTGGAAATCCGTTCAAGTATCCGAAGCCATGTTTACATCCAATACATGGATCTTAGGAATTGGAACCCCACGTTCCATGCGCCCAACGAAACCAACGGCTATTATGGTTTGCGCGGCGATGCGGTTGCGGCACGCTCGATCCAATACGCCTACACCTATGCGGTGAATGAACCTGACCCGGCTGCCTGTAATGGGCGGGCTCCGGGTGTTGTGCTCAACCTTCATGGTTGGGGCGGAAATACTTATGGTCCCGTTGGGGATGGTTACACGCCTTACTATTGTGCTTTTGAGATCGTTCCCACGGATGTTTCCGAAACCTGGTGGTTCGGTTTTGCTAAAAATCATGATTACCGCATCAACTCAACCGTTGCTGCCGGTGATACCATCGTCAATTACACGGAGGCGCGCGTGCTCCGCATGGTCTATGCTTTGGAAAACGATTTAGAACTTGGACCCCGCATCGATCCCAACCGCGTGTATGTCTATGGCCATTCCATGGGGGGAAGTGGAACCTTGGCGTTGGCGGCCCGCTATCCCAACGTCTTTGCCGCAGCCTATGCAAGCGAGCCGATGACGAATTATCAAACTTCTGTTCCCATTCCCGGGGTGAGCAGCAACAATTGGGCGGCGGATGCTTCTATCAAATGGGGGGAACCTTTGCTTAATCTTCCCGTTGAAATCGGCGCGCCCAACCATTGGGCCGATCGGTTGCAGAGTTATAACAGAACCGGTGTGTGGAGCTGGCAAAATCATCAGGCCAATTTCCGTGACCGTGTGGCCGATGACATGGTTCCCTTTGGAGTGGCCCATGGCTTTAATGACCATGTCATTGAATGGACCACTCAGGCTCAGCCGGCCTATGCCGCTTTTGATGCTGCTGGGCGTGCTTGGGGTGGGGCCATCCGCGATGCAGAACATGGGTGGCTCTCCTACCAAGGGCTTCCTCCCACTTTGGATGTGGATGGTTCATTGGCCCCTTTTCAAAATTTTTCTGTGGTTAAAAATGAGACTGTCCCCGGTTTTAGCCGTTACAGTGGCAATATGTCCCTTCCCCCGAATGACGTTGAAGAGGGGAACTATAACCAGACTCTTGAATGGTCAGCCAGTTGGAGTTCGTGGGATGGGGCGCCCTTGGACACACCCAATCAATGGCGTATTTCTTTAAGGACAACCGATGGCCGTGAACGGACAGTGGATATAACCCCGCGCCGTTTGCAACAGTTTAACATTGTTCCAGGAACGACCTATCGTTGGGAAAATAGACGGGTTACTGACAATGGTTTGGTGGCCGGTGGGAATATGGTCGCCAATGCCAATGGTTTGATAACCGTTCCTGATTTAAGTGTGACGGGTCGTGGGAACCGCCTCGTTATTGTTCGACAATAAGCAAATGAGGGTCACCCGAATCCAAGGGTGACCCCCCTTCTGGTTCTTCCACATTCAAAACATTTCTTAGACCGAGAGCCTTTCTTCTTTACAAAAAAAGATTTTTAGAGGCAACTTTTCTTTTCAAAAACCGACAACTCTCCAATAAAGGCACAAGAATCATGACAACTCTAAAAACCATTATCCTAGGGCCCCAGGATATGGGGAATCTCTATAAAACCTTTTTTCCCAAAGGCCAAGGGACCGAAGGCATTGATCCGGGGGAAAGCCTCATCCCTGACGAGCCTGATCTTGTTTACAACAAACACCTTCTTGTTTACACATTTAAGCTAGACCGGCTTCTTGACGATTTACGCAAAACAAACCGGACACAATTTT
Source organism: Deltaproteobacteria bacterium GWA2_45_12 (assembly GCA_001797365.1). Classification (NCBI taxonomy): domain Bacteria; class Deltaproteobacteria; species Deltaproteobacteria bacterium GWA2_45_12. The sequence continues at coordinate 2,436 of MGPH01000027.1, read as the reverse complement.
CACAAATTTTCACACAGTACCAAGACCCCCCAAAACGTGGGGCCAATCAAGTTTTCACCCTCGAAACCTATGAACCCAACCCAGACCAAAAAGTGGTGACCGCCGATGATTTGGCCCAACTCATGCAAGAAACGGGGCTCAAAAAAATAAAGCTGGCCACATTGGCTACGCTCTTTCCCAATGCTTATCTCATTCGTGTGAGTCAACAAGCCTGGCCATTAAAAGAGCTGGTTTCTCGTAAACTCACAACAGCCAAAGGGGAATTTTTTTTGAAAGATGCTTACGTCGATGTAAGCGGCGAAATAATCGTCAGTCATTTTTATGAAAATGAATTGAGAAACTTCTCGCCTGTGATCACTCAATACTTTACACCCCCTCAAGTTGCAAAACCCATCGGAGAGTGCGCTGTAGCTGAAACTGCTTTTACTTCTATTGATTTTAAAGACAACCGCGTTATCGACTGCGATCCCGACTCATGGCCCATTGATATCGGGACAATGACTGCCTTTGCCCGCCTTAATTTATTCACATTAACGGACAAATTAACAACGCGTCAGAAGCAACTTGCATCAGCGCTTAAAAAGATAGCCTCTTCCATCAATGCCGAGGGGGAAAGAAAAATAATTATTACCGCAGAAAAGGAACCCTTCATGAGCTTTAGCATTGATTTTAGGGAAAAACCAAATGAGCTGATACAGGCCGTCAAAAACGACCCCGAGAATTGGGTCCATTCTTTTTCCAGGCATGGCCGCTTTGCCGAAAAAATATTAACTTTACTTCACCAGCAAGAACCCACCTTGGTTCCCGATCCTGGCGATGAATCAAGCCTATCTTACTTTCTGGGACGCCCGCTTGATCCAAAGAATCCCGAAAGAGATTACGCCACCATTCTTTTTTATCTTTTTGACCATAAAGACGCTCAGAGAGAATACGGATTTCCAAAAAATGAAATGCCCGAAGACGGCATCAACGTGCAAAATCCCCCTTCTCTGGCTTCGTACTGGAATTACCTGGCCAAAAGACCAACGGTGTACTTGGCGGCAAGAATTCACCCTGAAGATTTGAACTCTGTTTATTTTTGGGCCACTCATATCGACACCGCCAGTTATGAGCCTATGGGAAGCCCCTATGACAACAATAAGGTCTACACCAAAGTACAACGAAAGCCGCAGCACCAGGGGGAAAGCGAACCTCTTTACATGAGGCTTGCCAGAACCGAAGGAAAAGCCAAACTGGTTCCCCAGGAACTTCATTTGGGCAATCACAAGAATTCCCTCGTGTTCACGAAACAGACTTACGAGAACGGAAACACAACGGATGGGTTGGGGCCTAAGGCAGCAAAAAGAATTTTTGAAGACAATGGCAGACCTCATGTCTCCGTTTCTTACTTGTCGGGAGGGCGCCGTCCAACGCCTGATTTTAATCTTACCGAAGCAGGTCCCACTATGTTTGGAGGGGGACGGACCCCCGCCATCGTATGGTTCTTATCCACCCCTATTGGCGTAGATGTTGATGATGGATCCCTTTCCTTGCCATTTCCATTTTATGAGGCTTCGCCAGGGGAAAAAGACCTTAGCCATGCCATAGCGATGACCCCTTCATTTCAACAGGGAAAGGGTTCCCTGCAATATCAAGAAAAAGTAGAAATAATGGATGGCATCCTTCCTTTTCAGGGTTTGATGAGAAACGGTGGAGGAGGAACAGATGCCTTGAACACAGCCGGCTATACCGATTTCAGAGCCCATCCCATTGGAAGCGATGAAAAGGACAGAAAACAAGTTTCCGTTCATGATTTCACAACAATTCAACGCACATATTTTTTTGAAAATGAGCTCCAGGGACATGTCCTTGCCATGGGGGCTCAAATGCTTGTTGGGAACGGTGGCGTGAGCGAAATATCATTAAGGGTGGACCCATGGGCCGGGCTTACCTATCGTCTTTGGAGGGGATTGGGTTATAATGCCCACCTGCTTATGGCGATTCCTGAATTAGGCTTTAAACCAGATCAAAAAAGCTGGGACTTACGTTATCCATTTGTTCAGGCGCAAGTGTTTTACGGCGATCCGGCCACCTTTTTTCTTCAACCGCTAGCTTTTGGCAATATAGGTCTAGAAGGCGGTTATGATTCCAATAACAAACGGTGGTTTGGTTTGGCTGATCCTGAAAATTGGCAGGATCCTTTTTATCTCCGTTATGGGGTTGGCTTGCAAGCAGCAATGAATGGACTGCGCTTAGTCGCGGGGCCCCAATGGGCTTTGGGCGATGCGCATGCTGTCGAAAATAATCCGCTATGGATGGTGGACCTTACCTTTCTCAACTCTAACCCTTAATTTACATCAGGGATTTGGAACAATTTTTTTCCCAAAACATTTTTTTACGGGATGCATAAACTAATTGGGGGTGAGGTATTCCCTTAAAAGGTAAGATTTTCTTTTT